>WRFT01000017.1 GCA_009776385.1 Clostridia bacterium | reverse complement strand
TACCTGTTGCCTGCACCCTTCCGCTAATGCTCTTGGCGGAAACCCGTATATGTTTAACCGGCGCGCTGAGTGTTACGTCGCCGGATACGCTTGTAAAATCTGCCCGTTCAAAGGTGTTTGTCAATTCCAGCGATATCGTACCGGAGACAGTGGTGGCACGCGCGGTTTGAAAGGAACTTCCCTGGAAATCCATATCACCCGAAACGGTACGCGCCGCGAATTTGCTGCCCTTCAATCCGCCGGCTTTCACGCTGCCCGATACGGTTCTCATGGATACCGTCTTGCCTTCCGCCGTCATGGCGCGAATGTTGCCGGAGACGGTATCCAGGCGGATTTCTTCACCGCGAATACCCCTTACGCTCAACCGCCCCGACACGGTGCCCGCTTCTATCATTTCAAATGTTTTAGCAGGCAGCTCAATAAGCACCTGCAGCCATCTTCCGCCAACGAAGCTTCTGGTTAACTCGCGGACCGGCTGTTCCACATACAACACGCCGTCCTTTTCATACACACGCAGTTCCGCCGATGAATGCTCGTCTCCCGCGGCCAGAACACGTATATCTTGCGCGTCGCTTGCATAGACTTCCAATTGCGGCCAAGTTAGCTTTACCTTGAGTGCTTGAATGCTGTCCGCGTTAAAACGATGATTTCTTTCCATATCGATTCACACTCCCTTATCTCATCAGTCAGGTTATCCTCAGCTATTATATCACTACCCGTAAAGATAAAAAAAGTGATAAACACGGATAGCGCGGCTTTCAAAGGCCTTAAGGCTCCTTATCGCCGGTTATAAGCTTTTGCGCCTTCATTTGCTCGTACTCTTCCCGCGTTATAAGCACCTGTCGGGGCTTTGCGCCGTCCGCCGAACCTATAATCCCAAGCTTTTCCATTTCGTCAATGAGGCGGCCCGATCGGGCGTACCCAATCCGTAAGCGTCTTTGAAACATACTGATAGAGGCTTGCCCGTCCATCACAGCCATTTCGATGGCTTGTAAAAGCAAATCGTCTGTACCGTCATCCTCCGGTTCCGCTTCGTTTCCGTTTGCGGAAGCCTTGCGGTCTTCCGTGGTTGTATAAGACGCGTTGTACGCGGCCTTCCCCTGCGCTTCTATCTTTTCTAATATATCCGGATCAAAGGTAGGTGTTTCCGCGTTTTTATTCATAAAATCCACAACGCGGTCTATTTCCGAATCCGTGGTCAGGCAGCCCTGCACGCGTCGCGGGTTGATTTCTCCGTTCAGTAGATACAGCATATCCCCCTTCCCCAGCAGCTTGTCCGCGCCGGTCCTATCCAGTATGGTGCTGGAGTCGACATGGCTGGCTACGGTAAAGGCGATGCGTGAAGGTATATTGGATTTGATAAGGCCGGTGAGGACATCCACTGACGGCCGTTGTGTCGCAATCACCAAGTGGATGCCCGCCGCGCGCGCTAACTGCGCAATGCGGCAGATACTCCCTTCTACATCCTTTCTGCACTGCATCATTAAATCCGCCAGCTCATCGATGATAACGACGATGCGCGGCATGACACCGCTGTCGGCGGAAGGTGACGCGTTAAATCCGCTGATATCCCGAACACCCGCGTTTCCAAATTTATCGTATCGATCCGTCATTTCAGAAACAACCCACGCCAGCGCGCCGGAAGCCTTATGCGGATCGGTAATTAAAGGAATCATCAAGTGCGGAATGTTTTTATAGCAGGACAGCTCAACGCGTTTAGGGTCGATGAGTATCATGCGCACATCCTCCGGAGAGGTTCTGAACAGAAGGGTATGAATAATCGCGTTGATGCAAACCGATTTACCGGATCCTGTCGCGCCCGCGATCAATAAATGGGGTGTTTCGGCAATATCGCAGATGATGGGTTCACCGGAGATATCCTTGCCGAGGGCAACGGACAACGGCTTGCGATCGTTTCGCATGCGTTCGGATTCCAATACTTCCCGCAGCGTGACGGGGCGTCTTACACGATTCGGCACCTCGATACCGACCAACGATGAACCCCGGATCGGTGCCTCAATGCGGATGGATTTAACAGCCAGGTCCTTGACAATGTTGCCCTCCAGCGGAGGGACGCGTGTTACGGCGACGCTGCGGTCCAGTTCAAACTCGTACCGAGTGACGGTGGGGCCATGGGTGATGTTCCGGGCATGCGCGGTTATCTTAAAACAATTCAATGTTTCTTCTATAATCTGTGCTCGCTTACTATCTTCGTGCGCGTTCCCCTTATGATCGGCCGAGGGAGGGTTTAAAAGATCCAGGGGAGGAGGCGTATAGGCAGGCGTCAACTCCATTTCTAACTGTTTGGATTGCCTGCTTTTACCGGAAGGCAGCGTTATCTTCGGGGGATCGAGCCTCTTGCCGGAGGAAGGGATTTCCCATGACCCGCTCATTCGGCGCTTTAAATCACGGTTGGCTTGCGCCGCGCGCCTGGGGAAGGTATCCGCTTCACCCTTTACCAACAGCGGTGACGCATGCTCCTGTTTATCCGGTATAACCTCATGTTGTGTTTTTATTTCCTTGACGGGTTCCCGGTCTTGACGTTTACGCCCCTTAGGTGCCTTTTCCCAAGGGAGGCTCGTATCTCCGCGCGTATCGGTAATGTGAATCAATTTTTGCCGGGGCGGTTCTTTTCGCTTGCTCGGGGTTGTTTGTACCGTTTCGGGCGGAGGCGCTTCTTCGGGCATGGTTTGCGGCGCGGCAGCGCCGGTCTTTTTTTGCGTACCGGCAACTCCCCATCGTTTTATTAACGCAATAGGATTCATGCGGGTGATGATGAAGAACAGGGTGATCATCAACAGGATAAACAGTATCACGGCCGGGATGTTGTTTCTGCCTAAAAGGTACCATACCGGCCACGCGGGAATCATACCCAACGCGCCGCCCGTCTTCCGCTCAGCCATGGCGATATCATAAGCCTTTCCGATATAGAGCCTATACTGCTCCATAGCCGTCGCCGCGCCTGTTGAGGCGTTTTGGGTCCCCAAGGCTGTCAGATAAGGGACGACGGAGCCGTTGTATCTTTGTTGTGTAAACAGATTAATAACAGCTAACAGTAAAAAAAACAAAAGGAAAGACAGAACAAAAGGTTTCATGGGGGGCTTCCTGCGTGAGGAGAGAATGAGCAGCCCTCCGCCCCATATCGGAAAAACAGGCATCACAACGGCAAGCGACCCGGACAAACCGTAAACAGTTTTACGCAGGATGCCAAAAAAAGACCCTTCCGCTCCGCCCGGTACAGCCGCCGTCATCAGTACGCCGAGCGCTATGAAGCAAATACCGAGTATCACCCTGACCATTAAAGATTCCGAAGAATATTCGGAAGGCTTTTTATTTTTTTTAGTTGTGCCTGCGGCCATATTTCCTCCTTCGGATCATCGGTAAAGGTATACCGCGCGGAGCAGGTTTTCATTATCGGCATACAGGCGCAGGCGGTAATCTCCGTAAACATAATCGTCACTCATACCGGCAGGCAGCAGAAAATCCCGCGCGGTAAAGGCGTCCAGCACAATCGTATCCTCAGGCATACCCAGTGTCTCACGCCATACACTTCTGTCGGTGACACCCACTTGAATACCGTACAGGTTCAGCCTGTCACAGCGAATACCGGTTACGGGAACACCGGCGATACCGCCCGTCTTTTCCGCAAGAACCAGAATACCCCGCAGGATACCCGATTCCAGTTGAAAGAATCTGCTGTTCGGGAAATAATCAGGATCGCAGAACAGTCGGTGGGCGGCAATAACATCTTCCAACGCATCACCGGGTTTGATGGGAATGCCGGGCAGAAGGCCTTGGCTGACCGTTTCGGCGATTTTTTCGGCAGAATCGGAAGTAACAGCAAGGTAATTTCCCGCGCCTATCCGGCTTAAAACACTGCCCTCTTCCAAATTAAGCCAGGGCGCGAGTTCATAATAGAAAAAAGATGCGCTGCCCGCGTAACCTGATAACATCATCAATTGATCGGCCGGATAGTAAAAAGTAATGGCATCACGCGTGATATAAAATGTATCTGTCGGCAGGGGTAACAACGCCTCGTTAACAACGTAACCCGACAGGCTTGGCGCAACCGTTTCCGATAAAATGCGTTCCATTTCTTCAATAGCGGCCTGTGTATCGGAAAACAAATCCTCAACGTAAAAGACGCGCGCATTGGGCAGGTCATAGTTTAATGCCGTATAAGCCTGACTGTTTGTATACCCGTCAAGAGCGCCTTTCATCGAAAATACGACGGATAATATTTCTTCGTCAAAATAGGCCTCATAATCTTCTTCCATGCCCCAGCCGGAGGCGTTTTGCTTATTCAGTATATCAATGTTTTCTGAAACCTTGCCGTTTTGTATCAATAAAAGATTGACTATAATTCGGGTTAACTCATCCGGGTAATGTGTTAAAACCGGGTACGCGACGCTGCCGAACGCTGTTGTCTGTTCTATACGTTCCAGCATGGGCGCGGGTGTCTCGCCGACAGCCGGGCGGATGGTTAAAAGCATAATAATAAGTAAAAGAACAGCGGCTGACCACCCTGCGATTCCGGTGTGAGAAGCTTTTTTACCAAATGAATGCGGGTCGTTCCGGGTCAATGCCATTTTTTTATCTCCTCTTCAATGATATCCGCGGCGTTAGCCGTACCGTCCTCTTTCATCAATCGCATGCCCAGTTCTCCCGCGGCTACTCTGTAAGCGCCGTTCCCGAGCAAATCCAACAACGCTTTCGCCAGCTTTTCCGCCGTCAGATGGGTGCGCCCGATTGGTTTTGGGCCGCAGCCCAGCGCGTTAACGCGCCTGCCCCAGAAAAATTGATCGCCTCCAAAGGGAACTACGAATGTAGGCCGTCCCGCGCGCAGGCTTGCCGCTATCGTGCCCGCGCCGCCGTGATGTACGACAGCCGATACTTTTTCAAACAACCAATCATGGGGAATGTAATCACCAATATACACATCCTGCGTCGGTTGAATATCCGCGCCGCCCCAACCCTTCATCAGCACGGCTCTGATTCCGGCTTCGCGTATACCGTCCATGACAATTTTCAATGTGTTTCCCATGTCTCCGGAAACCATCGATCCAAAGCCGATATAAACGGGTTGCGGTGTCTCGTCTAAAAACGCTTCCAGTTCGGGTGACGGCGTATACGGCGCTTGATAGGCATCCGTCCAATAACCCGTCATGCGTATATGCTCACCCCAGGTGGACGGCCGAGGCATGACCAGCGGGCTCATCGCGTACAGAACGGGGACGACATGGCCGCATACTTCATAATTGGGCCGGGAACTGATTCTGCGTATATCAACGCCCTGTTCCAAGCGCCAGTCTTTTAAATAACGTCTCTCCAGCGTGGAGATCATAAGATACCCTATCCGGTAGGTCGTCCTGTTCCATACTTTTCCCAAACGGATATTAGGCGCGGAAGAAATGGGGTAATGCGCATTGCCGTCCATCGGGAAATAATGTGTTTGAATACAAGGAATGCAGTTCTTTTCGGCGATGGAATACATCATGGAGCCAAAATAGGTACAAACGATGGCCTCGGCGTCCCTGCACGCGTCCATCAAGTCTGCCGGCAGCGTTTTAACCACATTTTTTAAGCAAAACTCTAGTCGCTGCAAATAGTTAAAGCCGTTGGTTCCGGGCTGCATGATGGCCGACATGTACTGCGTGACGCTACCCTTGATAGGCGCAAAAAGCAGCCCTGCTTGCGTTACCGGTTCTTCAAAATCCTCAAAAGCGGTCAATTTCACCTGATGGCCGCGGTTTTGAAGCTCCTTTCCAAGCAAAATATACGGACGGACATCGCCCATGGAACCGATAGCAATTAATGTGAAACGTATTGTAACCACCCCGGGTTATCATTAATTCCGGTTTTCAGTATACCGTATGCGTACAGGGAATGCAAACCATTCGGTCGGAAATATGAAGATGGAGTGTAGATTTCTCCTAATATATGACAAAAATAAGTCGAAATTTATATTTTCCCTGTTGAATGTTTTACAATATAGTAAATTGTGGTATACTGTATGACATGAGAGGAAAGCCTTTGCAATCGCGACCTGTTAGTGTAAAGGAGACGGCATATGGCAACCCGCACCCGTAGCAACTACGCGAGTAATCCCACGTTTCACTCAAACAGAAAACCGCTTCGTGAGAAGAAGGCTGCGCCTGCGATGCAGGGGGCTACGCGGCAGCCGGAAGCGTCATATCCGCCGCCATATCCGCCTCAAGCGCAGCAGCAACCGCAAACGGCTCGTCCCGTACAATCGCAGATTCCGCCAAACATGGCGCCGTCAGCCTATCCGCCTAATATGATGCCGCCTTACCAACCGTACTACAACTATCCCCAACAGCCGGCGCAGGGAAGCATGCATCCGCAGCAGGCGGCCGCGTTTCAAATGGGCAATATGGCGCAGGGGCAAGTGCCCGTACAGCAAAACCCCAACCATGCCTATCCCGGTCAGGCGCAGGGCATTCCGCCGCAAAAGGGCGTACCGGAGCCCTCTCCTGTCAACGGTATGGATGTTCATCAAGCACCCCACGGGCCTTCCGGGCAAAACAAATGGGTGGGATGGTTCGTACTGGCCATTATGCCGTTGTTGTTTGTTATCTCCTTAATAATTCCGGGTCAAGCCATATTCAAATGGTTGTTCATTCTGGCATGTGTTATAGGTTTGGGAGGCATGTGGCTGACCACTTCGTATGCTCCCGGCCCCAAAATGACATTATCCATCGTCTATTTGGCGATGTTTCTGATGACCGTTGTCACATTATTTGTTCCGCCGGTGGCCAATAACTCCGGAGATCAGCGGATGAACCCTTCACAAACACAATCCGGTTTTGTTAGCAGCGGCACACAGTTTACGGCATCACCGACGCTGCCGGGGTTCTCATCACAGGCGGCCGCTATCCCAACCATGGCGCCGGAAACGGATACGGCGTCGGAAGCCGTGGCGGTTTTGACGGATTTTTTCTACCAATGGGGCGGAAACCAACTCAGCGAAATGCTCAAGTACTGCGCCCCCTCTTGGAAAAGCGATTTGAAAAAGCCGCCTGAAACAGAGCTGTTCAGTATCTTAAAGAACCGGATTCCCAGTGACTTTGTTGTAGAAAGTATTTCCGGAACAGAGGCCAACTCCTCCAGAACCATCACCTGCAGCGCGATGATCGACGCGCAGAACACGCAGCCGGCTTCCAAAATACGTTTTCAAGTCATTATGCTTAAAGAAGGCGGCTCTTGGTATGTCTCTCCCGTATCTTTAACCTCCAATGTCCCGGTAAAAACACCCGATCCGCAGGAGGCCGATACCATTCAGGACCCAAACGCCGCCGCGCCAACGGTTACTCCCGTCCCGGACAAGAAGATGCGGTTATATTATAATCCCGATGGCGGCAAGTATTATCACGCGAATGCGAACTGTACCTCTCTGGATAAAAAATACTTACCCTTAAAAAGCTTCTTTAATTACGAGGACGTCAGCACTTCCCGCTTCAAGGCACTGCTTCCGTGCACGAAGTGCAACGCGCCCGGAAGGCCGTAATGCGGTATTCGATAACGGCGCGATGACGCGGTTATAATGGGGCATTATCCGGTATATTCTTATAAATAGCTATCTTTCTCTTGTTAAAATATGTTAAAATTTATTTTGGACGCAACAAAACGCGTTTGACAAACGTCTAATGGGTATACTTTGAAAATCGGAGGAAAAGAACCATGCAAACAAAAACCAAATTATTCTCATTCTTATTGGCTCTCGTGTTACTGATAAGTTTCGAGCCTCTGCTGGCGGATGCCGCACCATCGTTTACAACACCGGCCTATACGGTTTATATCGGCGAAAACGATTATCTGTATATCATCGACAACGCAACGGGCAGTTCACGTGTATTGCCTACCGCTGTAAATGATATCCTGTCTGTCACCGACACGTCTGTATACTGTCTGGCGAATGGCGGCAGCCTATACAATGTTTATTTGGACGGATCCGGCAGCAGTTCCATTGCCGTCATGCCGACACAGGAACAACTGGATGAATACAGCGTTAAGCCGTCATTTCGCATATCCGATGAGGGCGAACTCTTTTACATCACGCCGGAGGGTGAGATATCCATTGCCTCCCGCTTCGTAATCAACGCGGTTCATGATCAGGACACATTATATTACGCCGAGTTAACCCAGGCGGGCATTGTGTTCATGGCATATCCGCTAAACGCCTTGACGGGCAGCGCGTCCGTACCGCCCGTCGCGCGTGAGATAGGCCCTGCGCTCATGATGCCCGTTTCGTTATTTGCCTCTGACAACAATTTAATCGCCTTGGACGGCAAGGGAAACGCGGTCATCTACAACCTTGAAACACTCATGGCGCGGTTGGTCATTTTGCCGGAAGATACGGTATCTGTTGTAATCATCAACGATATCATCATCTCTTACAGGATGGATCCGGATACGGGTTCCTTCCATTACTCCAAGAGTATGGACTCGGCGATGCCCACACCCACTCCGACGCCTACGGCAACACCTGCCGCGACGCCCTATATAACACCTCCCCCTACGGCGGCTCCGCCGTCCGATGTGGGCGTGGGATACACGCCCGTTAAATTCGGTCAAAACGGATCATTGGTTCGTAACATGCAAAACCGTCTCAGAAGACTGGGATATCCCCTCACCTCCGTTGACGGTGTGTTCGGGCAGAACACTCTGCGCTGCTTGCATCTGTTTCAGGAGCAATCCGGATATACCGAATCCAATACGGCTTCCGCGAATCTATTAGACTTAATGTATTCCTCACGCGCTTCCCGGTTTAATTTACATAAGGCGCGCAGAACGGGCCAGCGCGGCGAACGCGTAGTTATGCTGCAAGAACGTTTGATTGAGTTATTCTATACGCAGGTAGGTCAGCCGGACGGGATTTACGGGTCAAAGACGGCCGCCGCCGTGTCAGCCTTCCAAAAATCGGCCGGGTTAAAGGTAACGGGCAATGCCGATACGGATACCATGAAAGCCCTGTACGCGTCCAACGCACCCGCTAATCCAACAGCGACGCCCACGCCCACTTCCGGTCCGACACAAGCGCCCACACCCACGCCGACGGGCGCGCCAACAGGCGGTCCCACGGATGACCCCAGCACCACTCCTACGGAAACGCCAACCGCGACTCCTGAGGAAACTTCGCCTCCCCCACCTACTGACTCGCCTCCCCCCACCATTAACATATGGCCGCTTAAACTTGGAGACATTGGGGATGAGGTAAAAAGTCTAAATAACGCATTGATTAAGCTAACACTTTTATCGAACGACTTTATAAATACCACTACTTTTAGCGCTGAAACAAAAATTGCCGTGGAAGCATATCAAACCAGCGTGTCACCATCTAATGTTACCGGACAAGTCTTAAAAGACTTATATGATGAAATACTTATCGAGGCAAATAAAGTATAATCCATTGTATTGTCTGTCAAACCAAGCATCCCCGGCCAATAGATAACAAAAAAAGCGTCCGAATCAACCGGACGCTTTTTTTAATGAGACGTTTAGCTGTTTAAAATGGACGCTTCCGTTTCCTTGTCAAAGAAGTGCAGGTGATTGACGTCAAAGGCAATCTTCACTTCGCTGCCGGCGCGGCTGGTAGAACGCGGATCGACGCGGGCGATGACGTTATCTTCCTTGCCGGATATCTTCAGTTACAGATAGGTCTCCGATCCCATCAACTCCGTCACTTCCACATTGGCCGTCACGTTCGCGTCGGGATAAGCGGTCAAAACCGCCTGCTCGTCGTGGATGTTCTCCGGGCGGATACCCATAACCACTTCCTTGCCGATGTAGCCTTCGTCCGTGAACTTGGCTATTTTGCCTGCGGGAACGACAATCTTGTTATCACCGAAGAGCGCTACGACATCCTTGCCTTCCCTGTCAAACTTAACATCGAAGAAGTTCATCTGCGGGCTTCCGATAAAGCCGGCGACGAATTGATTGATGGGGTAATCGTATAGGTTTTGCGGGGTGTCTACCTGCTGAATGATTCCGTCCTTCATAACAACAATGCGGGAACCCATGGTCATGGCCTCGGTTTGGTCGTGTGTAACATAGATGAAGGTGGTTTGCAGCCGTTGATGCAGCTTTGTTATTTCCGTACGCATTGCCACACGAAGCTTCGCGTCCAAGTTGGAAAGCGGTTCGTCCATCAGGAAGACCTTCGGTTCTCTGACGATGGCGCGTCCTAACGCGACACGCTGGCGCTGCCCGCCGGATAATGCCTTCGGTTTCCGGTTTAAAAGATGCCCGATATCCAGAATACGGGCGGCTTCTTCCACACGGCGGCGAATTTCGTCTTTGGGGGTTTTACGAAGCTTCAGGCCGAAGGCCATGTTGTCGTAAACAGTCATGTGGGGGTATAGCGCGTAGTTCTGGAAAACCATGGCGATATCACGGTCTTTTGGAGCGACATCGTTGACCAGTTTATCGGCTATGTACAGCTCTCCCTCGGAAATCTCCTCAAGACCGGCAACCATGCGCAGGGTGGTGGATTTTCCGCATCCCGACGGGCCGACCAATACGATAAACTCCTTGTCTTCAATGTTCAGACAGAAGTCGCTTACGGCAGTTACGCCGCCCGGGAAAATCTTCGTGATATGATTAAGTGATACTCCGGACATTAAGATACGCCTCCTCATTAAGATATTCTATAGGCGCAACATCGCCTAAATGAAAATGATATGTTTTATTATAAACATTTTAATATCAAAGGGGAACTGATTAAATCGACAAATATTACTAAGAAGCTTTGTTCACGATGTATACGCCGGAACACTTTATGGCTAAAATCATCCGTTAAGTGGTTACAATGGCAGCGGAGCGATGCTAAAAACTTACGGCTCCTCACGGTTCCGTAAGGATAAGTTTTGCCGTGTTTTCCGTAGCTCTACCTGCGCTTTGTTAAACTCTTCGTCCAGGTACGCGATGGTCTCATCAAGATATTGATACATTTTTTCTTTTGTATCGTTTATTTCTATTTGGGCGCGTTCCATTATCTCGGCGGCTTCGGTTTTAGCGCGAATCACCACCTCTTGTTCATCTATCATGCGGTCCGCTTGATCTTGCGCGTCGTTTATAATCATTTCCGCTTCATGCTTGTTAGCCTCCAGAATCTGCCGGCCCTCTTCCAATTTTTGGTTATAAAACATGTTGCCTTGTGACTGGGCACGCTGCATGTAGTCTTGCGCTTCTTGCTGAATGCGGTTCGCTTCCTGATTGGCTTGCTGGATGATGACTTCACGGTCACGCTCGGCGCTGTTTAGCAAACTGCTTTGTTCCCGTACAATTTGACGCGCCTGTTCCAATTCCGACGGCATGGCGTCGCGCAAACTGGCTAAAGTGGTTTCAAGCCATTCGCGGTCGATGGTGTACCCGCCCGGCATATATGTTTTTTTGCAGGACTTAATATGGTTTTCAATCTCGTCAAGCAGCGGTTTTATCCTGTCTGTACTGTAACTGGATCGGCGTGTCCTTTCCCTATCTCGTGATTCCATGCTCATTCCTCCCGGTTTGCTTCTTTATGGCCTTACCTTCCAACGCGTCACGTGACGCCTCGGGCAACAACAGTAAGATGTCTCCGCCGAAGGATGCGATTTCTCGCGCCGCTGAGGCGCTGATATAGGCAAAGCCCTGTGCGGCCGGTAAAAATACTGTTTCAATGTCGGGTGTCAGCATTTGCCGGAGGCCTGCGGACTTCATTTCGTCGTCATAATCATTTCCCGAACGCAGCCCCCTAACGATGATTTTAGCGCCCGAACGCACCATAAAATCGGTTAAGAGTCCGTCATATGTTTCAACTCGCACATCAGGCATATGAGTCAATGCCAGCGTTGCGATATGCTTTCGCTCGGATAAGGTAAATAGGCTCTGCTTGGTTTCATTATGCAGTATGGCTACGATGACTGTGCCAAACAGGACGCGCGCTCGCTTAACAATATCCATATGCCCCAGCGTAATAGGGTCAAAACTGCCCGGATACACGCAAACGTGCTCCGAAAAACCACTCATGCGCGCTTACTCCTCCCTTTGATAGTAAAATGATACGCCTGTGTTGCCGTATATCCGCCTGTCAGCCAGCATAAAGACCTCGTTATAATCGGGCGGACACCGCTTGTCGTGTTCATTGATGATGGCAGCGTGAGCGGCTAACAGGTCATGTGCCGCCAATTCCGCGGTGATGGCGTTTGAGTCTGCCATGTGGTAGGGGGGGTCCAGAAAAATCAAATCAAACACGTTTCCCAATGCCGCTAAGGTTCGCAGGGCACGCCTCCAATCTGCGCAAACCGTTTGTGCCATAGTACCATACCCGAGCGAGGCGATGTTCGTACGCGCCGCACGAATCGCTTGCGGATCGCGGTCTGCCAGTACCGCGGACGCCGCGCCGCGGCTCAATGCCTCCAATGCCATAGCCCCGCTGCCGCAAAACAAATCCAACACCCCGGCGCCTTGTACCCTCGGGCCCAAGATGTCAAAAATCGATTCCCGAACACGTTCGCTTGTAGGCCGTGTACGGATGCCCGCCGGCGTTTGCAGTAAACGGGAGCGATCCTTTCCGCCAATAATACGCATGGCTATACAAGCTGTTCCGGCTCTCTGCGCCTTTGCTCAACGCGTTTTTTTTCGCGGCGCCGTCTCTTGCGTATACTGGCGGCGATGCCCGCGTGCATCTTAGCGCGCGCATCGGGGCCTCCTAAATAACCAATCGCGTAACCGGCAGGCAGAATCAATACCAACAAAGGGCTCAAGCGTTCTATGGTTGCGGCAAGCCATATGTCTTCACCGCCTGCCAGGGTAATGAAAGGCATGATAATCATGCGGATAATAACCCGAATAACATCCGTCACCTGCCAAGGGTCATTTTGGTGGTAAAAACGGAGCGCGTTCCCTATTTCGGTACGCCTTTCAAGCGATGCCAACCAACCCGGTAACGCGGATTTAACAAAGTATTGCGGTTGAGTTGTAATAGATAAAATGACCGCCAGCAAAAAGAAAGGAGCGACACCCGCGACAGCGCTGACGACACCCTTCATCGGATGGTAGCATTTGGCGGCTTCATCGTCAGTGAACTGCTTTCCGCCCTCCTGCCTTTGATATGCAATTTCAGAAAAAGTAACGTCTTGAAAGCCCGCGTTAATGCCGTTTGTGTAGGCAATGAAGGCGAATAAACCCGTAAAGACGAAGCACAGGATAACACGAATAAACAAACTGCCGCTGCTTAGTAAAAGAGAACCGGTAATAAGGTAAACGAACATACTGATGAAAACCAAGCCTAAAACGCTTGTCGCGCGCTTCAAGCTAGCCTTATCCCACAGCCGGCCCTTAGAATATGGTTTGTGAATAGGCTTTACTTTTTTCTTCGGTGTTGGTTTTTTACCTGTTTCAACTGCACCCATGATGCGTTCACCCTCCCGGCTTATCCGTATGATGGAACAAAAACCGGTCTAACCTGCCTGTATTATTCACTTCCGAAACACCTTTTTCCTTCGTCCGCACTAAAATTTTCCCATTCCCGTTTAACTCTGAAAGAGGGCGCTAGAAGCGCCTCATGCGGAATGCTGCCGAAAAAACGGCCGACATCCTCCGGCGTGATGCTTTCATGCCCTTGCTCGCCCATGAGTATTGCCGCAGAACCTATCTGTACCCCCGGAATATCCGTTACATCCGCCATGATAAAATCCATACACACACGCCCTAACAGGCGAGCCCGTAGACCTTCTATTAACACATACCCTGTCTCAGCGGCGCTCCTGCGGTAACCATCGGCATAACCGGCTGACAATGTGGCAACCCGCGTCTCCCTTACGGTCATATAGGCACACCCATAACCGATGGGCTGTCCGGCAGGAACCGTCTTTAGAAAGACAACTGCCGTCGTCCATCGCATCGCGGGCCGAAGCGGAAGGTTTGTACCGGCGGGCGGACACCCGTATAGGGCAATACCCGGACGCACCATGTCAAGCTGCGTTTCAGGATAGCACAGCACTGCGCCGCTGGCGGCACAATGGCGCGTTACACCCGGCGGTATCAATTCACATAAGTTTAAGAATCGCTGAAGCTGCGTTTTGGTAAACTGCGCGTCATCCGTATCGGCAAAATGCGTATAGACACCCGTCAGCTTTACATGGCCGGACCCGGCTATGGCTTCCAGCAGGCTGCTTAACGTAACACGATCACACAGGCCGATTCGGTTCATACCCGAATCAATCTTGATATG
>WRFT01000016.1 GCA_009776385.1 Clostridia bacterium | reverse complement strand
GGCGCTTCGGGAATGAGCAAGGGAACCGCCTGACGCTGCATGTTGGAACCCATCAGCGCGCGTGAGGCATCGTCGTTTTCGAGGAACGGAATCATGGAGGTGGTGACCGATACCACCTGCAAGGGGCTTAAGTCGATATAGTCCACCATATCAACGGGCACTTCAATGATGTCCGCCCTGTCCCTGACGGTGATTCTGTCCGCTATAAAGTATCCCTCGTCGTCCAACGGTTCGTTGGCCTGGGCGACTTTGTAAAAATCTTCCTCGTCGGCGGTCATATACTCGATGACGTCCGTCACCCTGCGATTGACCTTGTCCACCTTGCGGAAAGGCGCTTCGATGAAGCCGTACTCATTGATACGCGCAAAGGTTGCCAGCGAGCCTATCAACCCGATGTTGGGACCTTCCGGCGTCTCTATGGGGCATATTCTGGAGTAATGGCTGTAATGAACGTCCCGAACCTCGAAGGAAGCCCTGTCCCGGTTGAGCCCGCCGGGGCCCAGCGCGGACATACGCCTTTTGTTGGTAAGCTCCGCCACCGGATTGGGCTGATCTAAGAACTGAGACAGCTGGGAAGAGCCGAAAAACTCTTTGATGGCCGCTGAAACAGGCCTTATGTTGATAAGGTCGCTCGGTTTCATTTCGGAGGTATCTTGAATGGCCATCCGCTCACGCACCACGCGTTCTAAACGGCTTAAGCCGATACGAATTTGGTTTTGCAGCAATTCACCGACACTGCGCAGGCGGCGGTTGCCTAAATGATCGATATCGTCCGTAAAGCCAATTTCGTAGGGCAGCCCTAATAAATAGGAAACGGAGGCGAAGATATCGTCGGTTAAAATATACTTGGGCACCAAACTGCTCAAATTGGTGCGCAGCAAGATTCGGAGTTCTTGTTCGTCTGCGTATTCCTGATCGAGAATCTGTCTGAGCACGGGCAGATAGACCATTTCATTGATGCCCACATCCTTGGGTGAAAAGGGCAGGTAGCCCGACGCGTCCACAAAGCAGTTACCCACGATTTTATGCGTACGGCCGCCGATTTCCACGCTGACCGAATTGACGCCCGCGTTTTGGATATCGCGCGCTTTTTGCAAATCGACCTTGTCGCCTTTGTTGGCCAGAATCTCGCCGGTTTCCGGATGCAGAACCGTCTCGGTAAGAACGCGGCCGTTGAGCCGCGTGGCCAACGCCAGTTTTTTATTAAACTTGTAACGGCCCACGCGCATCAAGTCGTAACGCCGGGGATCGAAGAAGAGCGAATTAAGCAGGCTGCGCCCGGACTCCGCCGACGGCGGCTCGCTAGGCTTTTGCCGTTTGTAGATTTCTATGAGGCCGTCATCCTGCGTTTGGGCATTGTCGCCTTTTTGGATGGTGGCCATCAAACGCTCATCTTCACCGAACATCGTGATGATTTCGTCGTTTCTGCCAAGGCCCAGGGCACGCAGCAGCACGGTGATGGGGAGCTTTCTGGCCCTGTCGACACGCACCCACAGCACATCGTTTGAGTCGGTTTCGTATTCCAGCCACGCGCCCCTGTTGGGGATGACGGTGGCGGAATACAATTTTTTACCGGCTTTATCGATTGTTTCGCCGTAGTACACACCCGGCGACCGGACAAGCTGGCTGACGACCACGCGTTCCGCGCCATTTATAATGAAGGAACCGTGCTTGGTCATCAGCGGGAAATCGCCCATGAAGACATCGGATTCCTTCAATTCGCCGGTGACATGGTTTTCGAGCCTGACAACCACTTTGAGCGGCGCGGAATAGGTTAGATCGCGCTCTTTGCATTTTTCTACGGAGTGTTTTGGGTTTTCGTCCAGGGTATAGTCTATGAATTTTAGTTCCAGTGTGTTATTGTAGTCGGTAATCGGGGATACGTCGTTCAATACCTCTCTAAGGTCCTCATCCAGAAATCGCCGGTAAGATTTCTTTTGTACCTCCAGCAAATCCGGCATATTTCCGACTTCGCGGATGCGGGAGAAGCTCATCCGTTTACGAAACTTCCCCATTTGAACCTCGTGAACCATCAACATCCATCACTCCTCATACTCTTGCAGGAACCGCGTGATCCGGGGATTATGGATCTGTCTTCCGGCCTCCATCAGGCGCGCTTGTGAAGCGCTGAAAATGAAGAAATGCGCATAATCCCCGCATTTTAAGCGATACTTATGCAATAGCGGAGTTTAACACAAGTAATGAATGACGTCAAGTTATATTTTGTGAGAATGATTTCGCTTGTTCTCGATTTTCTTGACAGAAATACTATATACAGTATAGCTGATCAATCTTTACATAATATACCGTATGCGATGATCTAAAAAATGCCTACAAGCGAAATTATTCTGTGAATTATTTATATGAAGTGCCCGAATGTGATTGTTGTTAAATGATGACATATCTGGTATACTCAAACGCATTCCGGCACGTTAGATGATTGTTTTTCCCGGAGGATTTATATGAGGCATCTCTTGACCGGCTTGTTAGCGGCCATCTTGTTTATTGTTTTGATGTCTTCTCCTCATCTGCCCGCGTATGTTTCCCCCGCGGACAGTGTTGTTACCTATCGGGATATCGGCGGAATTACGGACGCGGAAAAGGCTGCCATCGCAGCGATGAAGGATATAAAGGACATCTATTATCTGGGCGTTTGCGAATCCCAGGAAGCTTATTTTCTGCAAGACGGATCGCTTGCGGGGTTCGCGCTGGATTTATGCGTTTTTCTATCTCATATGTTTGAGATAAATATTAAACCGGTTATCGTGGACAATGGAGTTATCCTGAGCAAGCTGCGCGAAGGTGAGATTGACTTCGTGGAAGGCGCTTTTTACGAAGATGATCATCACACGTCAAGGCCTATCGCCTGGCACACGCTATATGCTTATTCGCATGTAAGCGCCGATAGAATTACAACCGAAGAGGCGCTAAAGGGCCTGCGTGTCGGTTTTTTAAAGGGGTCCGGCACGCTGGAGGCTATCACAAATAAGGCTTATGACATCAACTTCACAACCGTTGATGTGGAAGATTATATAGCCGCGGCGCAAATGATCCGAGACGGCTCGATCGACACGTTTATCGACGAGTCCATCGCGGACCTGTTTTTTGATGATTACGCCGATATCTGTTCTACACAGATTTTTAAAATGGTGTATTCCTCCGTTTCGATTGCCGCCGTTAATCCGGATTATGACGACCTGCTGTCCGCGCTTGACAAGTTTATCGCACGCGGCGGATCTGAAAGGTTTCATCTTCTGCATAAGCAATATGAGTATTTGTTTGTCAAGCATAAGCTATCCTCGCTTTTAACAGATCAAGAGAAGGCCTATATCGATGATTTGCATGAACGAAACGATGCCGTCAAAGTAGCTTATGAACACGATAATTATCCGATTAGTTTTTATAACGAGGAGGAAAGAGACTTTCAAGGTATCGCGGTGGATGTGCTGGAACGCATCAGCGATTTGACCGATATCCGCTTCGAGCCGCAGAAAGACAACTCCTCCACATGGGCTGACATCTATCGGGGGCTATTAACGGGAGAAACAACCATGACCACGCAACTGCTGCGCACACGCGAGCGGGAAGGCCTTTTTCTGTGGGGTAAGGTGCCTTATGCCCGATCACGGTATGTTATTCTATCCAGGGACGATTATCCTAAACTGACCCCTTATCAAGTAGCGTGGAAGACTGTGGGCGTAATTTCCGAATCGGCCAATTTAGAAATCTATAAGCGCCTCTTTCCGGAGGCTGATAATCTGCGTCTTTATAACCTGCAAAGCGAATCGCTTGACGCGCTTGAATCAGGTGAAATTGACCTGTTGATGGCATCGGAATATGATTTGCTGACGCAGACTAACTACCGTGAGAAACCGGGATTTAAAATTAATGTCGCGCTGAATGCCGCTATGGACTCGTATTTCGGCTTCAATCAGAATGAGACGGTTCTTTGCTCTATCATGGATAAGGCACAGCAGTTTGTTGACACAAGCGGAATTGAGGATGATTGGGTAAGCAGGCACTTTGATTATTCAAAAACATACGCGGAGGAACACGCCAATCTGCTGACTTTCTTTTTAATTATTGTCTTTGCTATTTTAGTGCTAACGGTGATCTTTTTAATTAACAATGTACGGCTGAGCGGCGTTTTAAAGAAAATCGCCAGCCATGACGCACTAACCGGCATATTTAACAGAAGGTACTTTATGGAGCAAGCCGCTATTCAAATAGCCCGCTCCGTTCGTTTGAAAAATGAATGCTTCGTGGTGATGTTTGACCTTGATTATTTTAAGAAGGTGAACGATACTTACGGACATGCCGCGGGCGATAAGGTACTGAAGGAAGTCGCCGCGCGTATCAGGAAAGTCATCCGTCCTTACGACTTGTTCGGACGATACGGCGGAGAAGAATTCGTTTTGCTTATGTGCGATACGGATAAAGAAAATGTCATCAATGTAACGGAACGTATCCGACAGGAAGTATGCAAGGAACCTATTATATATGAAAACGTGACAATCGGTATAACCGCAAGCTTTGGAATTTCCCGTGCGGCACCTGTTTATAACCTGAACAAAGCCGTCCGTTTGGCGGACACCGCCCTATATGTAGCAAAGGAAAACGGCCGTAACCAAGTGGTGTTTCAAGAGCTGGACACTCTGCCGATGACAGATGAAGATCTGGCTGAGAACGCCATATAAGGCACTTGCAAACAGCGTGTGGTTTGCGTTATAATGGCGCAAAGGGGGTGATGCGCTTGAGTAGTCAGACTATGAAAGCCGTTACCCCGATGCACGAATAGCATCGGGATAAGGCGTTCGGACGCGGACAAATATACACTGTCCGCGTTTTTTATAACCTTTTCTTGCGTTTTTTATATGAAAGGTTTCATCGAAAATTACCACAGCGTATACGGCGCGGTAATAAACGTTTCTATCAACTGATGCAGTATGCCGTCATAACGGATAGGATCATCAGCCAACGCTGTCATGGTTATTTGGTAATAGGCCGTTCCCGCGACGAAACGCGCCTCTGTGACCCTGATTGAAAGGCCATTTAAAGGATACTCGCCGCCGGATAAGGCAAACCGGCGGCCTCCCGCTTCAACCAGTGCCATTGGTACAGAAGCGGTGTACCCAGGAATACTATTTATAAGACCTTCCTGTAACGCGCCGGCATATGACAGGATATCATCATTAGTGATTTCATCGCTTAAGTTTTGACAGACAACGATGATGTTTGCGCGAAAAGCCGGGTTTGGTTGATGTGTTTCATGTAACAGCACTGCCGGTAAATTTGCCAATGTTTCGATGTGGGGAAGACTGTCATCGGTAAGGAAGCCCCTGTCCTCCATTTGCCGCTTAAGGATACCCGCTATGTCCGTATCCTCGGCAATACTCCAGCCCTCCGGCAGGAGAAAGCCGTAACCCGCTTCCGGGTGAATATACCAGGCTGCAGCCGTATCGGACGTGTCCGTATTACCTTGTGAAACCAACTGACTGCGTGTATCTTCCAGTTCGGCTTTCAGCAGCGCCGCTTGCGCGCGGGACGCGTCCAACTGCGATTCCAGCTCCGACACACGCAGAGTAAGGCTTTGAGCTTGCTCGGTTAACAGACTGTTCTGCGCCGCGGAATCGGCCAGCACCGCAGACAACTGATTTGCCGTTTCTTTTTCAGTAGCAGCTGCCGCCAACTGTGATTCCAACTGTGATTCCAGCTCCGACACCCGCAGGGAAAGGCCTTGGGCCTGTTCGGTTAACAGGCTGTTCTGCGCCGCGGAATCGACCAGCGCCGCAGACAAAGCATCCGCCGCTTCTTTTTCAACGGCAGCCGCCGCTAACTGCGATTCTAACTCCGTTACCCGCAGGGAAAGGCTTTGCGCTTGTCCGGTTAACTGACTATATTGCGCCGCGGCATCGGACAGCGCCGACGACAGGGCATCCTTGCCCTCTGTGATTTCCCTGCCGGCTGTTTCCAGTTCTGTTTCTAAATCCGCGACTTGTTTAGACAGACTCTCCGATTGTTCGGCCAACCGACCGGCCTCGTCTAAAGCGGCGTTCAACGCCGCATCTTTCTTGCTTGCATCCGCCAACGCTTCATCTCGTTGTGTAATAAGCA
Organism: Clostridia bacterium; assembly: GCA_009776385.1. Taxonomy (GTDB): domain Bacteria; phylum Bacillota; class Clostridia; order Christensenellales; family Aristaeellaceae; genus WRFT01. The sequence goes on along the minus strand of WRFT01000016.1, from coordinate 8,344 downwards.
GTTCTTCTAAGTGAGTAAACCTTAATTGCAGGTCTGCGATTTCTTCCCTAAGCGATTCAGCTTTTTCTTTATACTTGCTTAATTCTTCCCGTAAACTACCGGATTGAATAAAAAATAAAACCGCCAAGGCAACCGCAGCGCACAGCAGGGCAAGGACAACCATAAACCTGCCTTTTTTCATGCGCACCACCCCTCTTAACGCATTTCAGGAGGGAAGAATGTTTCCGCTATTTGATAGAGAATGTCTTCATATGAATCTAAAAGCTCCGTAGAGGTCATAAGTGATATCTCGTAGAGTTCCGTACCGGAAATAAGCCAAACTTCCCTGATAGAATAAGACAGATCATCTATTTGAAAGTCTCCGCCCGATACAGCGGCGGACCAGGCGCCGATGTCCTGAGGCGCCATTTGCTGTAAGACAGTGTATTCCGGGAACATACTCATGTATGTTTCATCCACGGTATCGGCATAATATAAGATTAATTCGGATATATCGGTTTCCACTTCTAAATCCTGAGAAATGATGCTGATAACAACGTGAAACATCGGCTGGCCCTCTTCGGCCTCACACAGAATAATAAATTGTAAATCTTCGGCGGCTTCAATGATTTGCCGTATCAACAGTAAAAAGTCTTCACCTTCCGGCGCGGTTAATAAATAATCCGACACGCTTTGTTGATCCGCTGCTTCCCAGCCTTCCGGCATGGTAAACCCATAACCGGCTTCTGGATGCGTAAAGACGGCATCTTCGGCCGCAGTAATTGAGATACAGAACAAGAACAAGGCAAGCATGATGGATACTACACGCTTCACTGCGTCATCCCCCCCAATCTGTCCACCATGAATGAAACGGTATCTACTGTGAATGCAGACGCCAGCATAATAAAACAGAATACGGTCTCGTTTCTAAAAATATGAAACGACCCTCACGCGGCGGGCGGGTCTTTGATGATGGCAGCGATGAATACCAGATCATCCGTGCCCGTATTCGCGACACTGTGGGTATGCCCGTTTGGTGTGGAAGTCGCGTCACCGGCTTTTACCTTCATATGTGTGCCGTTATCCGTCACCATACCTGCCCCGCTGACAAAAACAAACAACTCTGTTTCACCAAGATGCTCATGTTCCCCGATAGAACATCCCGGATGTAAGGTAATTTCGGCGTAGAAACGACACATGGGCGGAAGGTGTTCCGCAAGGTGCCGGATGAAAACCGTTCCCTTTCCCCCGCGCATACGCTCGCGCGTTTCAACTGACATATCTTTTTCTCTTCGCAGCATATATGCAGCCTCCCTGTGTTGTAAAGATACCATTCCCACCGGGTAAAGTCAACCATGACCGGGGATGTGAAGTGTGAACATTGAAACGCGGTTGCGCCGGGTACGGTATTACGGTATGATAAACGGGGAATGTGTCATCATGAAGAAATGAGGAGCATGGCCTTGGGTAAATCTTTGGTACTGGCAGAAAAACCATCCGTGGCGCGTGAAATAGCCCGAACACTCGGTTGCGTGCAGAAAAGGGACGGGTACATCATCGGACAGCAATACATCGTCACATGGGCGCTGGGTCATTTGGTAACCCTGGCAGATCCGGCGGAGTACGACAAGTCCTATGAAAAATGGAGCCTGGAAACGCTGCCCATGCTGCCGACACCCATGCGTCTGACTGTCATTAAAGAAACCGCAAAGCAGTTTACGGTAATTAAGCATCTGCTAACATCATCGGAGGTTTCCGATGTGATAATCGCTACCGATTCGGGACGGGAAGGCGAACTGGTCGCCCGCTGGATTCTGATAAAAGCGGGTTCCAAAAAACCCGCAAAAAGGCTGTGGATTTCTTCGCAGACAGATAAGGCTATTCGAGACGGATTTGCCGCCCTCAAACCGGCCCGTGAGTATGATAATCTGTTTAAATCCGCCCAGTCCCGCGCCGAGGCCGATTGGCTGGTGGGGTTAAACGTAACCCGCGCGCTGACATTAAAGCACAACGCTTCTTTGTCGGCGGGCCGTGTTCAAACGCCGACGCTGGCTATGATCATTGCCCGAGAAGAAGAAATTCGGCGATTTAAACCCCGGGAGTACTATCTGCTTAGGCTTGGCTGTTCCGGTTTTTCAGCCACTTGGATAGGAAAGGACAAGCAATCGCGCCTGGAGGATAAAGAGCGCGCCGAAACGCTGTTACGGAGTACGGAAGGGAAGCAGGGAATTGTTTCAACCGTTACCAAGCAAAGGAAGCAAAAACCACCGCCCTCCGCCTATGACCTGACCGAACTGCAGAGGGACGCGAACCGGATATATGCCTATACCGCCAAGCAAACACTCGCGCTGACCCAGTCATTATACGAGCGGCACAAGCTGGTGACCTATCCCCGAACGGACTCGCGTTTTATAACCGGCGATGTTGCCCGAACGCTTCCGGACAGGCTGCGTGCCATCGCGACAGGCCCCTACAGGCAGACGGCGCTGCTCCTTTTAAAAAGCAGCCCGCTTTCTGTACGGTATCTGGTGGATGAGGCAAGGGTGACGGATCATCATGCCATTCTGCCGACAGAAGAACCTACGGAAGCTAAACAGCTGACGCCGGAGGAACGAAATGTACATGGCTTGATTGTACGGCGGTTTATGGCGGTGCTTAGCGCGCCTTTTGAATACGAGGATGTGCGGATTGACCTGCAGGTCGGGGGTGAAACGTTCACCGCCAAGGGTAAGACTGTTTTAAAACCCGGATGGAAGGCAATCGGCTCGGAACCTTTAGTAAATGAGGAAGAAGAGGACGATGAGAAAGAACAGCTTCTGCCTTCATTGCAAAAGGGCGACCGTATCGATATTCTATCCCGCGCTATCGTCACAGGGAAAACCAGGCCGCCCGCGCGCTACAATGAAGCCACCCTTTTAACCGCAATGGAAAACCCTGCCAGCAGGCAGATGAGCGAGCGCATGCGCGGCATTCTGAAGGCAACAAGCGGGCTTGGCACACCCGCGACACGCGCGGATATTATTGAAAAGTTGTTTTCATCTTTTTATGTTGAACGAAGGGGCAAGGAAATTGTACCCACTTCCAAAGGCACGCAGCTTATCGCTATCATGCCGCCCGACTTAAAATCCGCGGAGCTTACCGGTACATGGGAACAGGAATTGGCCGGTATAAGCCAGGGCACCGCGGACAGCCGGGATTTTATAGCGCGTATGCGGGATTATGCTTCCAAACTCGTTTCCATGGTACTCATGAGCGATGCTAAGTACACGCATGATAATATCACACGTGAAAAATGCCCCGATTGCGGACAGTTCCTGCTGGAAGTGAAGGGCAAGAAGGGAATTATGAGAATTTGCCCGGACAGAGAATGCGGTTACCGGAAGAGCCAATCCATGACAACCAACGCGCGCTGCCCGAACTGCCATCAAAAACTGGAGCTGCGCGGTGATGGTGAGAAGCGCGTGTTTGCTTGTATATGCGGTTATCGGGAAAAATGGACGGATTTTGAAAAGCGCCGGGACGGTCCGGGCGCGACGAAGGGCGAAGTTAAAAAGTATATGCTTGAACAGGATAGAAAAACAGACGGTGGAGCAGAGGATTCCGCTTTAGCCAAGCAGCTTGCCCAGTGGATGGAAGCGAATTGGACAAAACCCAATAAGGATAACGCTACGCCTTCACAGGTGAAGCGACCAGGCTGAATACGCCTATCTGCCTTGAAAGGATGCGATTATATGCCATTTACCCTGCCTGCCTATACCTCACCCGATTTTATATCGGAAACATGCCGAGACGCGCCAAACGCCTTGTTCACACCCGCTCCGCAAGACTTTGTCGCTCCGGATAATTACCATGCGACGACTATTTTCCCGGAATACTATAAGATTGACGGCCATTGGCGCATCATTGCCGACAGCCGTATGGATTGCGTGGCGGTTCTAGAAAACGGGAACCTCACCGCCAAGGAGTTTCGGCACGTTAAACGCGGCGATTCGGTAGCCGTTGGCAGAAGGGATGACGGCAGCGAGGGTATACTGGTATATCCGAACGGATTTGCCAAAGACGCGCAAACCGAGGAATCCTTCGCTTTTCGTCTCAGGCGCAGCCGTGAAACGGCTTTTTCGGTAGATTATGATTTTTTATATGAGCTGCTTGCCTATGAGCGCACGCACGGTTTTATTGTGTGGGTGGCGGGACCGGCTTTAAGCTTTGATGCGGACTCCCGAAACGCGTTTGCGCATTTGGCGGATTGCGGTTACGTGGGGGCACTATTGGCGGGCAACGCGTTGATTACACATGATTTAGAAGGCGCGTATTTAGGTACCGCACTGGGACAGGATATCTACACCCAATCTCCCCGTCCCAACGGCCATTATCACCATATTGATACCCTCAACCGCGTACGCTTACACGGTTCTATTGACAAATTTATGCAAGCGGAGGGCATCCATGACGGCATCACACATGCTTGTGCGCGCAATGGCATCCCCATGGTATTAACCGGCTCTATTCGTGATGACGGCCCCCTTCCGGAGGTATTGGCGGATGTCTATCGCGGGCAGGACGCAATGCGCGCGCAGCTATCCCGCGCCACAACAGTCATCACCCTGGCTACGGCACTGCACACCATTGCGTCAGGGAATATCACGCCATCGTATCGCGTGACTGAAAGCGGAACGGTAAGGCCGGTTTATTTTTACACGGTGGATATATCGGAGTTTGCTACCAATAAACTGGCGGACAGGGGGAGCCTGTCCGCCAGAAGCATCATTACAAATATCCAGGACTTTTTGGTACATCTACAGCATAACTTAAAAGCATAAGATAAAAATGGCTATAGGTTAAACCCGAAGTAGCGAACCGCGTTGCGGTAACATATATCCTGTACCATAGGCCCTAACGATTCCAGCGGCGGCCGGAATTCTCCGTTTGTCATTAGCGAGCCAAAATAATTACATAATATGCGGCGGAAGTATTCATGGCGGGGATAGCTTAAAAAGCTGCGGCTATCCGTCAGCATGCCGATAAAACAACCGAGCGGAGCGCCATGCGCGAAATCCGCAATTTGTTTTTCCATGCCGGCCTTTGTGTCATTAAACCACCAAGCGCTGCCAATTTGCACCTTCCCGGGACATTCGGCATCGGCCATGAAGCATCCCGCAACGCTTACGAGCGCCTCACTATCAACGGGATGCACGCTGTAAAGCACCGTGCGCGGCAATGCGCCTTCCGACTGCAAGTGGTTCAACAAGCCCGCCGCCCCCTCGGCGACGCCTCCGTTTCCCATACAATCAAAGCCCATATCCGAGCCGAAGCGTTCGGTCATCATCGTGTTCACACCGCGCAGGCTTCCTAAATGCATTTCCATCACCCAACCCATCGCGCTGTATTTTCGCGCAAGGACCGTCATGAGCGCCGTTTTATACTGTTCCGCCTCCATCACCGTTACCGGTTCTCCGCGCAGAGCCTTTTTAAAGACGGTGTCTATGGCACCCGAAGGAGCCTTGATGCAAACACAGCGTACAAACGCGTGGTCCGCCGCGCGGCATCCCATTTCGGCAAAGAAGTCCGCACGGTTCTCAAGCGCTGCGCACAAATCATCAAACCCGCCGATGTTTATACCGGCAGATTGGCCCAATAGCTTGATATACGCCGAGAAACCGGGGTTTTCTATTTGAAGCGCTTTATCCGGCCGATAAGCGGGTAAAACCTTGACGGGAAAACTGATGTCCCGCGCGATTTGCGCATGCCATTGTAATTCATCCGAGGGATCATCCGTCGTGCAGAGCAGCTGAACCTTTGAACGTGTGATGAGCCCGCGAACGCTCATGTCCGGCTCTTGCAGGATCCGGCTGCATGCTTCATAAATTTCTCGGCAAGTGTTCAGGTCAAGCTGTTTATCAATGCCGAAGTAACGCTTCAGCTCTAAACAAGACCAATGGTACAGGGGATTTCCGGGCGACAAAGCCAAGGCCTTGGCATAATGGCGGAAAACCATGTACGGATCGCTTTGAATACTGCCGGTGATTTCTTTTTCGGGAACACCGCAAGCGCGGATGAGCCGCCATTTGTAGTGATCCCCGCCCAGCCACGCCTCGGTAATATTATTAAACCGCTTGTTTTGCGCGATATCCTTCGGGCTGACATGACAATGATAATCCACGATGGGCATATTGCTCGCATATTGATGGTACAGCGTCTTGGCCGCATCGCACGACAGCAGAAAATCCTCATCCATAAACGATTTCACGACAACCCATCCTCCTTATTGCTTGTTTAAAGGCTCATTGATCAACCATTCTTTATATTTGGATAACGCTTTTCTTTGTTCCTGCGTTACGCGGGGGTATTGCGGATGAATATCACGCAGGACATGAAGCAGTACCTGGGATACCACCGCGCGGGAATACCATTTTTTATCTGCGGGTATAATATACCACGGGCTTATCTTTGTGGCTGTCGCGTTGACCGCGCTTTGATAGGCGTTTTGATAATCATTCCAAAACGACCGTTCGTCCAGATCGGATTTGGTAAACTTCCAGTTTTTATCCTTTTCTTTGATACGGCTGAGAAAACGCTCCCGCTGTTCATCCTTGGAGACATGAAGAAAAAATTTGACGGTTATAATGCCGTTATCCCACAGATACTCCTCGAAATGACGGATGTGCTTGTACCTTTTGTCTATGGTGTCCGCGTCCTTGCAGCGATCGGGAACATTAAGCTGTTCATACAATTTGTGCACCTTGACGACGAGCACGTCCTCGTAATAGGAACGATTAAAAATGGCAATCTTTCCGCGCGGCGGAAGCGCTTTAAAAGAACGCCACATATAATCATGAGACAGTTCTTCTACAGAAGGCTGCTTGAAGCTGTATACCTCCACACCCTGCGGGTTGACACCGCTCATGACATGCTTAATGGCGCTGTCTTTTCCCCCGGCGTCCATCGCTTGAAAGATAATCAGTAAACCGGTTTTACCTTCCGCGTATAGTTTCGACTGCCATTGCGCCATTTCAAGGACATTCTTTTCAACCGCCTTACGAATGTCTTGATTCGATGTAAAGCTGCCCGTTTCATGCGTATTAAAATCATCCAAATGAATGGGACTTCGCCCCGTAACCTTATACCTGCCGATATCCACACGCATCCCTCAATCTGTATAACCGTATTGCATCCATAAATCGTACATCAACTCATATCTCTCCAGCGGTAACCCTGTGTACACACAGTTGGAGGTTGAAAAGATATAGCCCCCTCCCGGCATCCCATCGTTTAATGATCTGAGCACATCCGCTCGAACCTCATCGACCGAACCTGTTTGTAAAAGCCCGCAGTTGACATTGCCGATCAGGCATACACGATCGCCGCAGTATGCTTTGACAGCCTTAAGATCGACACCGGCTTGCGGATCCAAGGAATGAATCGCGTCCGGGCGGCAATCCAGTATTTGATCCAGTATCGGCATGATGTTGCCATCGGTATGCTTGATAGAATAGAACCCCATTTCCCGAAGACCCGCGATTAACGCACGCAGATACGGAACAATGAATTGTTCGAACTGTTCAACGGTAAAAAACGGATTGGAGTTAAAGCAGTAATCGGAACAAAGCGCAAAGCCATCCAGTAAGCCCAAACCCGCAAACCGCGCGCAAAATGCCAGCCGCGCGTCTGTGTTTCGCTTCGCCTCATCTTTCAGCGCAGCCGCGTCTTCATACATACGGGCAGAAAAGTCCAACATATTGCCGCCGTCCGGTATGCTGAAGGTAGAGTCACCATGCATCATGATAAAGTATTGGTTGCCTGTACGCTCCCGTATGATTTCCAGTAACCTTTTAACGGCGTTAAAATCGTGTACGGAGGGATGCACAAAGATGGCGTCATGACGGTACTTTTCGGCAATGCCGATAAAACATGCCGCGGCATCCTGCAGTTGAAGCTCCCGTTCCTTCACGCTCATTTGGTGCCACTGTCCAAAATGACGCTGTTCCGGATGCGTCTTGCCAAGCACCTCCATCGTTAGGTAAAACACCAGTTCGAAATGAGGTACGAGCCCTTTAAGCGGTTTATGCTCAAGCGCCGCGATAAACCGATCTCTGCCTGTCATGCTGTAACCTCCGGCTTCTTTCGTATACCGCGATAACACGCAAAACCGGTATACACATATGAATACAATACGGACAAGATACCATAAGCGGCGATAGAGCGTCAATACACCGGCCTCACATAGCTGCGCCGCACTACGTCACACTCCGCGAATGATTTCCCTAGTTTAGCAAAGAGAAAGGAAGCCAGAAGAGGGAAAGCCCTTGCAACAAAAGAAGTGCGAGGGTATATTTTTGTCAAATTGGAGGATTATTATAGTTGCGAT
>WRFT01000015.1 GCA_009776385.1 Clostridia bacterium | reverse complement strand
CGCCGATACACCTTCCGTTCCGCCGCGAATGTGCCTGTCGCGATGCTAAAGGTCGCCTTGTTCTACGCGGTATTTACCCCTACCACCACCGCGTTGGATTATCATCTGACACAAACACGCGGAATCAACAGCACACTCGTTTTAATAGGCATCATGCTGCTCAATTTTGTTTTAGAGTTCATTTATTGCCAATTCTTTGTCTATAGAGGGAAGCTGGATACCAACGAACTGGCGAAAAGGAAAAAGGAACCGCAACAGCCGATATAGATAATAACATCGAATAGGCAATACCTCACGGTATATCCTACCCCGAGCATACCTTTATCTTTGCCGCTGTTAGGTCTCTTACCATCTGTTTTCCCGCTTCACCAAGGACCTTCGGGTCATATATTCCCGGAGAATCTCGCAGCGCTTGCTTCACACCCGCTGTATAAGCTACCCGCAATTCGGTGGCGAAATTAACTTTACAAATACCCCGTGTGATACAAGCCCTAATTGCCTCATCTGTTAAGCCCGAAGCGCCGTGCAGCACCAATGGTATGGCAACCACTGCGCGGATAGCCGACAAGCAATCAAGGTTGAGGGCCGGCGTTGAGGCGTAAAACCCATGCGCTGTTCCGATACCCACGGCTAAGGAACTCACACCCGTTTCTGCTGCAAAAAGAGCGGCTTGCTCGGGGTCTGTTTGAGGATCAGCTTCGGCTTGAAGGTCATCTTCCTTACCGCCCACGCGACCCAACTCACCTTCGACAGGGATGTCTCCCGCTATGGATACGGCGTCGCGGGTGAGGTCGATATTCTCTTGAAACGGCAGCGCGGAGCCGTCAATCATTACGCTGTTGTATCCGGCATGAAGCGCTCGGCGTACCAATTCCAAGCCGTTACCATGATCTAAATGAAGGGCCGCCTCAACAGGCGATGACGAGGCTATGGCTTGGATCATGGCAAAGAACACTTCCGCATCGGCATAACGCAGGGTGGAGGGCGTCGTTTGCAGCATAACGGGTGATCCGGTTGTTCGTGCCGCTTCCAGAACGGCTTGTGCCATCTCCATATTTTCAACATTAAACGCGGCAACGGCGTAACCGTCGCGCCGAGCGTCTAAAAGCATCTGTTTGCTGTTGACTAAGGGCATATCATTCCCCCTTTATAACCGGTACTGACTATATTTCAGTGGCGCCTTCCGCTACTAAGCGTCCTATAACCTGCGGTGTAGCGTACCCCGCCAGCCTTAAGGCAAGCATTAACGCACCGGCCCATGGGGGCGCCTTAGGTAATGATACAGTACAGTGGATGGATTCCAATGTTTCACGAAAACTATCCATCACAAGCGCGCCTGCCTTAAAGATACCGCCGGAGTAGGATACACACGCGCCTTGGGGTATATGGAGTTTACTTAAAATGCCTTTCGCATTTTGCGCGATCTCCTTACCGGCTTCGCGGTAACATAGGATAGCCTCGGTATCTCCCTGCGTCGCCGCTTGATATAACAGCAACTGCAGCCCCGCCACCTTATCGCGGAAGGGCATATAATCATCAATAATCATATCGATGAAGTCAAAGTCCCGTGTCAATCCGAACGTTTCCGTAACCACATGGTATAGCATATCGCGGGGTAACCGCCCGTCGGCTTGCTTGCAAAAAAGGGAAATTAATCGCATGCCAAGCCAATAACCGGATCCCTCATCGGCTATATACCCCCAACCGCCGCAACGAGCGGTGCGCCCTTGTGCATCCATGCCGAATGCGATGGTTCCTGTCCCGGCTACGATGTTGATGCCGGGCCCCAGCGCGAAGGAACCGGCGCAAGCCACTTCTGAATCGTTGCAAATATATACGGGTGTATTGCCGAAAGCGGCAAGTGACGCTTCTTGAATCGACGCGTCTCCCGGGATGGATTCGCCCCAGCAGGGCGCGCCGAGACAAACTGCCTTCAAAGAATCACGTGGTATATCGCCTGCTTCACTTAAAATATCTCGCAAGCCTTGTACAAGTTCGGCGCGTATACCATCCCGGCCGCATTGCTGAATAGAAATGGACGAATGGCGAAGAGCGCGTAAAACGCGCCCTTCCTGCGTGCATAGTGTGAACAGTGTCTTGGTGCCGCCGCCGTCAATACCTAAAAACACCATAACCAGTTAACCCTTTCTTGTGTGGTTTTTTATTTCATGCCTGTGATGGCGATTCCCTTTATGAATTGCTTTTGCAGCGAAAGGAACAGCACGGTTACCGGCAGCATCACCAGCGCGGAAGCCGCCATAACAGCGCCCACGTCGGACTGCCTTTGACTGCTGAAAAAGTTAAGCGCCAGCGGCATCGTCATATTTTTAGGGTCACTTAGGTACAGCAGCGGCCCTAAATAGTCGTTCCAACGTTCTAAAAAAGTGAATATAGCAAGCGCGCTGAGTGCCGGCAGAATCAATGGTATGATGATGTTAAAGTAAATAAATAAATGACCGGCTCCGTCTATGGATGCCGCTTCGCACAGGCTATCGGGTATATCTTCAATAAACTGCCGGCACAAGTAGATGCCAAAACCGCCAACCATACGCGGAATAATCAACGCGGAAAGCTTATCATACATTCCCATCCCTTGAATTAAAATAAAAGAGGGAATCATGGTTACTTGCGCCGGCACCATCATCGTAGCCAAAATAACAAAGAAAAAGGCATTTTTCCATTTGAAATGGTATTTGGCAAAGACGAAACCAAGCAACGAACTGGTTATCAGCATAATAACCGTGCCTGATACAGCGGTGATGACGCTGTTTTTAAACCAGTTAAGCATAGGGGCTTTAGTAAAAACCGTTTCATAATTGGTTAGGATAAACTTGGCGGGCCAAAAGGTTTGTCCTTTCATAATCTCCGCTCTGTCCTTGAATGAGTTGAGCATCATTCCCGCATAAGGCATCAAGAAGAGTATGCCGATGAGCAGCATAATAAAAATGACGAAAATTTGATAAAATTGTTTATGCTTAAACAAGCTCACCGCTAATACCCCCAATCCACACGGCTTAACTTGCGTTGAGCCGTGGTCACAATCATAATCAATGCGAACAGTACCAAGGATATCGCCGAGGCATATCCAAAGTCCTTATTGTATTTAAAGCCGATATTGTAGATAAAGGTGCTTAGCACATATCCGGCACGGCCGGCACCGCCTTCGCTGGCCATGATGGAAAACTGCGCGAATGCCTGGAATTGCGATATAAAGGTCATCGCGATAACAAAAGTCAGCGTACGGCCTAACAACGGCAGCGTAACCTTGAAGAAGCGATGAAAGGGGCCCGCGCCGTCTATAAGCGCTGCTTCCATAAAATCATGCGGTATGCTTTGAATACCGGCGATGAATAGAATGATGTTATAACCCACATCGGCCCATAATGATAATAGTATTAAAGAAGGCATCAGCATGGATGCGCTGGTCCAGTTGACAGGCGGTATGCCAATCAAACCGATCAGCATGTTAAGGCTGCCGCCCTTCAGCGTTAGGATAGTACGGCCCCATACGAGTGCTACAGCCGCTAACGGGGCTACGCAGGGCATGAAAAAATTAACACGAAAAACACTCCGCCACCTGTTACTGTTAAGTGAGCATAATATTTGCGCTACAATCAACGTGAAACATAGGTTGATGCTTACCATGACAAAAACGTAATACAGGGTATTAAATAGTGCCGTATGAAAAATACCGTCTGTAAACAGGGTTGCGAAATTTTGGAAGCCGACAAACCGGTTGGCGCTTGCCGGGCGCAGCGGGTTATAGTCGAAGAAAGCAATAATAAAACTGCCTACGATTGGAACGGCAACAAAAAGGAGTAACAATATCAGCATCGGAATAATGACATAATAGGGGAACCTGCTCTTTTTGGCTTTTCGCTGTTCTGAGTGAGTAATGACTGGTCGCTTAACAAAGAAAAACATAGCGATAACAGCAAATGCAAATGCTAAATAAGGGATGGGTGTAAGAGATATTACTGATGTTATATATCCACTCGATTCTTTGTTTACTATATAATTAAGCCACAATATTGCGACAACAAATGCAATCGAAACAAGTGCGTTTAGACCAAATCCCCAATATGCAATCGTTGCACGAAATTTCGACTTATATATTACAAGCGATAACAATAACAACGCAAAAGATGACAACAGAACAACCAGCACTATTGTTACAATTGTCATATAATTTGAATAATCTTGGAGATTTACTCCAAATGAACTCAACTGATTTTTTATTTCGTTTGATCTGCTCCACAAGCTGAAAATATTAAAGCTATCTGTTCGTTCAAATATAAAATCGGCGATAGGGATTGTTGCCCAATTCAAAAGCGACATAATTACCAGAGGAATAAATCCAATTAGAGTCATCCAGAACTTTTTTAGCAAACTCAAAGAATTCGAAACACTTTCAAGATTTTTCCCACAGTGAGGGCAGAATTTCGTTTGTGTGGATAGTTCTTTCCCGCAGTGAGGGCAATTATTCATAATGACATCCCCTTTGAATTACCTAAACTTTGTTGAATGGTGATTTACATGGACATCCAAATAAAGTTGTTTACGCTCTCAATGTTGAAAAACCGATATATATCGCTAGAATAGAATTTGACAGAGAAGCGGGTGAACTGCATGTATACATGGACTTTGAACGTGGAAGTAGATTCAATTTTGATAGTAGATTGACTGCTGGTTTGTCTGAGAGCATCAACTCTAGAATAAAAGAAGTAAAACGTAAGGCTAAAAGTTTTCGTAACATCGACAACTTCATAAGCATGGTTTACCTCGAGTGTTCTAATCTCTCTTTGCCAGCTTTTGTCTAATCCCACTCTACCCACTCAATTCGGCGATGACCCCTCTTTTTCATAAAAGCCTCCCGCCTTTGTGCAGGAATAAAGCGCCGGAGGGATTCCCTCCGGCGCTTTTCATCGGTTAGTAAATCTTAAGCCCCTTATCCAAATCTTCTGTTAGTTGTGCCAGCGCTTCCTCCACAGATGCATACGTTCCGTCATCGGAGGCCAGCGCGCCGAACACCTGTACCAGATAATCTTTAACCATTTCGGTGTTATAGGAACCAATGAACTGCGCGTTGGGCAGCAGAGCCACCAGCGGCGCGATATAAGGCATTTTCTCTAAATACTCCGGTTCGTTAACAACCGAGGCGCGGGGCGGTATTTGCGCGCAATTAATATTATGGCGCAGCAGATTCTCCGGTTCATATACAAATTCGATAAAGCGCCAAGCGGCATCTGCGAGCTGAGTTGTCTTAGGCACGCACAGGCTCCAACCGGTTTCGGAAACCATTAACTGCGGAATGTCTGAATCCGGGTAGAACGGCGGTTGGGGAATAAAGTCAATGTCTTCGCCTAATACCGCGTCATAGCCTTCTATGCACTCGGATATAACCCAAGGGCCGCGGGCGAGCATCAAGCATTCGTCGATACAAATTAAATCATGGCCTTCCACACCGGGGATGTTCTCAAACGTCATGTCCAAGTTGGTGACGCGATCGTCCTTAATTAAGGCGACCAACTCTGACATAGCCTCGGCCGCTTCCTGTGTGTTGAAGTTAAGCTTTCCGTTTTCCTCAAGGAAATGCCCGCCTTTTTGCAGAATCATCGAGAAATAATTGGTTATCAAGCCGTCTCTGTGCGCAAACTCTAAACCGCGCATATTCATGATTTCACCGTCCTGATCGGCGACCAGTTTGGCGGTTTCAACCACTTCTGCCCATGTGGCGGGATACGGCAAACCATATTCTTCAAAAAGCCTTTTGTTTACCAAAATCCCACCGTATTCGTTATTGAATTCCAACGGCGCGCCATATATTTTACCGTCTTTTTCCAATGTTCCTAAAACCGGCGCGAATGCGTCCTCACGTAAGACTTGTACAAACTCCTCAGGCGTTTCGCTCAGTGCGCCCGCGTCCACTAAGTCGAGCATCCAGCCGCCCCATACCTCGTAGACATCAGCGCCGACCTCGCCCGCGATGAGCGAGGTTTGAATTTTGGCTTCAAAGTCATTGTATGGGAAGATCGTATACTCCACTTTAATGTCCGGGTTTTCCGCTTCAAAGGCGGCAATCATCTCATACCATGAAGCGTTCCAACCGGAGTTAGCGTGCGTCCAGAATTTTAACACCGTTTGGGCATTGGCAGACACGGAAGCCGCGGTTCCCATAATCATCAGCGCGGCTAACAGTAATGAGAGCCATTTTTTCATGATAGACACCTCCGTTTATATTTTTAAAAAGAGCGTACTCTTTTTAAATACGCGCAGTGTATCAAGTAAGGGTTATCCAAGGCGCCAGCCCGTCCGGCTTGTCCGGATCACAGCCGGTTTGAAGGGATTTATAGAAGCTAATGAGTTGACAGACCGCAATAAAAGGCAGCCCCCGCACCGGATGCGGATAGGGACGGTCGGTTAGAATATCAATTACCCTGTTAAGCCCTGTAGGTTTATCGGTAACGGTAACGACTGCCGCGCCTTTCGCGGTGATATCGGATAAGACATCATACTCCGTTTTACTGCCGCCTTCGGATAACACGGCAACCACCAGTGTGTGCTCGCCGATTAATACCATCGGCCCATGCCGCACATCCAGCACATGATAATGATTGGAGGGCATTTGGCAAATTTCTTTAAACGCCAATGCCCCCTCATCACATAAGCCGGACAACTCCGCATCGCCCAGTACAACTGCGTGCGTCCAACGACCGTATGCGGCCTTTTCCAAAATCGGCTCATATGTGCTCATAAAGGAAGGCCCGTCTGACACCGCGTCATTTAAAGCATCCATCATCTTCGTGTTACGGGACAGAGCGGCCGCCAGATACACGCAGGTAAAATAAAGGCAGGATACCGTTCGCGTTTGACACACGCTGTGGTCAAAAGCCCATGGCATTTCTAAAACCATATCACTGATATGCGCCAGTTCCGTGTCTTCTTGGCAAACAACGCTGATAACGCGGCAGTCCGGCGCGATTTCACGCGCCCGCAGGACAGCTCGTATCACTTCGCTGGTTTGGCCGGAACGCGATAACGCCACGAGTACGCTGCCGGCCAGAACCGGTTGATAGCTTTCCGTATGCAGCAGGAGATCTCCGGCCGGTATGGCAAGCGCGGGCTTTTTCACACGAAGATTCATAAGCATTGCTCCGGAACGCGCAACGGAATAACTGGACCCGCAGCCGATAAATACATACCGGTCCAGACCCTCCGTTAATGCGGAAACTTCCGGAATTTTGTTAAATAAGTACGAGGAACACTCTGACAGGGCCCTGTATTGACTCTTCATTTCGGTATATGTTACGCTCATAGACACTCCCGGGTAAGAATTTGCAATATTCTTGAGTAACTATACCATAGATGGGAATAAATTGCTATCAATAATCGTTTAATGTATATCCACGACATTTTTCCATCTTTTATTCATTTTTCATCATACCATCATGAGGTGACCGCATGGAATTGAGCAACACAGAAAAATTCACCGGGAAAGCCAACGTCTATACGCAATACAGGCCTTCTTATCCCGATGCGTTAATGGATTTTCTCTACACACAGGCAGGGTTTACACCGGACAGCGTCATTGCAGATGTAGGCTCCGGAACAGGCAAGTTCTCCCTCCTCCTGTTGGAACGGGGAAGCATGGTGTATGCAGTTGAACCGAATGAGGATATGCGCCGAACCGCGGAACGGGAACTGAAGGGTTATTCCCGTTTTAATTCAATCAACGCTTCAGCTGAAGCCACCGGTTTACAAACAGGGCGCGTTGATTTTATCACAGCGGCACAGGCGTTTCACTGGTTTGATAAACAGGCTTTTCAAACGGAGTGCCAACGCATACTAAAACCTTCCGGAAGCGTCGTACTGGTTTGGAACCAAAGAGATTATCAAAGCGAAATCGTGCAAAAAGATTATGAAATACGAAAAAAATACGCTATTCATACACAAAGCCTGGGAATCGACGGAAGGCTATATCAAGATTATCTCGCTTTCTTCAAAGAGGGCGTCTATCTGGAAAAAACCTTTAAAAACGACTTGTACTTGAATAAAGCGGCGTTTATCGGAAGAAATGTATCCGCGTCTTACGCGCCGGATAAGGATCGAATGCCGCTTCAATACAATGAGTTTGTGCGTGAGTTGGCAGAACTGTATGATGCGAACGCTGCGCACGGAATAATGGTTTATCCGCATGACACTCAGGTTTTTTTAGGCCGAGTATAATAAATGTAAAGAGATGGTAATATGAAAAAGTTCCGTTTATGTCTGTTATTAGCCAGCGTATGGGCAGTACTGTCCATGAACATCTGCATGGCTTGCACCGGCGGTTCGGGTGGAGGGGGATTCACGTATGGTAAGCTGCCCGTGTCCTCCGTGTCGTCTCCGACACATTCCTCTGCCGCGCGCGCGGTGTATGGGCCGCAGAATGTATTGGATCCCGGCGAGGAAACAAGCTGGCAATATAGTCAAGAAAGAACGGGTGGTAACGGATACCGGACATACCTCGTCATGCATTTCGATGGGCCATGTACGGTTGAAACGCTGCTAATTAAAAATGGGTTTTGGAAAATCACCAATGGTATCGATCAATATTGGCGCAATAACCGTGTTAAAGACGCGGCGGTATACTTTTTATACGCGGACGCGAACGATTTTTCAGACCCTGTCTATTACACTTTTGCAGACAGCAAACAAACAGCTCATATCGACTTAGGCGGACGCCGCGGCGTAACCGCCCTGTTATTTCGTATAGATACTGTCTACCGGGGTAATAGGTTTGATGATGTGGCGATAACCTACATGGAAGTTCTCGGCGAGTTAGATTCTATTCAGGGTAATGGACCGAACGACAGCTCCCGTCCCGGAGGCGGGATTCCCGGCTTTAATTATGTCGGGTTACGGGCTTCGCTTAATCAAAGGATGGCAACGCGAACCGGACCCGGCACACAATACACAGAACCGGGAACCTTTGCGCAATCGACCCCTATCACGGTGTTCTACCAAACCACCGGCAGCGGTGTGATGTGGGGGATGGTTGAGTTTCAATATAAGGGCATGTGGTACCGAGCCTACACCGGCATGAAACGTATTGACGCGTCTTGGGTGCCCACAGACAGTGAGCCATATCAAAACAGAACCATAAGCCGCAATGTGACGCCGAGATACGGTCCGGGTGAATACTACGCGGTGCAGCCGCATACCATCCCAAGCGGAGTACGCGTAAAGGTTTTTTTTACACAGAACGGTTATGCCATGGTGGATTATGATAGACAAGGCGGCGTGGTCAGAGGCTGGGTTCCGGTATCATCACTGCGCTGAACACCGTTACAACGAAATTCCGAAAAGGGGATACCAATGCATACGGATCATGACAAGTTGATAGAATACTATCTGTCAACATGTGAACAACCATCTGTTTTAGGGCACAGTATGCACGGCTTGTGGATAGGGAGGAAACACACATAGCGGTATATCTAACCGATGCGACCGACCGCCCAATGAGCGTTTGCTGCTGTTTCCAGCTTACCGCTCAGGCTGGAGCGGTATCCGGCATCGAGCACTGACATTGCTTGCAAGTTAAGGGGCAGATCGAGTGTTGGGTGCAGGGGTTCACCTGTTTTCAAGTGATGAATAACTTCCTCGCCCGCGTTACCGCGCCCTTCCGGAAGCGGAGGGGCCATAAGAATTTGTGTAGGTTCCATACTGTATCGGTCTTCATAAATATGAACGCGGTCATTCAATGTTACCAAAGTTCCCTTGCTGCCGTGTATAACAGGACCGCCGGGAACACCGCTCGCGAGCGTTACCCAACTGCCTTCCAGTATGGATACGGCATCGGGATACCGTACCAGCATCGCCGCGAAATCCTCGGCATCTCCAAACGAACTGTTAAAGTTGGCGCGCATCGCCATGGCGGCGACAGGTGGCTTTCCTAAAAACCAGCTGGATAGGCATGCGCCGTAGCAACAATAATCCCAGTACGCACCGCCGCCGAGCGAAGCGTCATACCACCATTCGGCTCCCTTTTCCGTATCACTTAAGTCTTGACCATAGCTAAACGGCCCCAGAGACGTTCCGTTTCGGAAATGAAAGCGAAAGGGCTTGCCAATAGCGCCATCCATCATTAATTGATGAGCCAGTCGAATGCTGCAGTTCCACGTACTGGGCCAGTTGACGATAATTTTAGCATGACCCCTCCTGGCCGCATCGGCGATAGCCAGCGCGTCCGCCATACTCGTCGCCATGGGCTTTTCAACAAGAACATGAACTCCGCGCAAAAGCATATCGCCGATAACCTTGCCGTGCAAGGCGTTTTCAGCGCAGCACAGAGCGAAATCAATTTTGTTTTCCGACAGCAGATGATGGTAGTCCGTATAGACTTTTTGGTTTCCCGCATATTGCATGCACGCTTGAATATTCGCGCGCCGTGTGCCTTCCTGTAAGGATATAGATGCTTTTTTTTCAGGCAGATCGGCAAAAGCGATCCATTCTACAGCGTTTGTAGCCGTTAACTGCTCAACCAACCCGGGTGTGTGTACATGTGCGAAACCGATGACAGCGGAACGCAGTTTCATGCGGCGTCCTCCCTCTATACTAATAGTTAAACGGTGAGATCACCCTGCGTGCCTGTGCCAGTTGGAACGCCACATTTTGGTACTCATTGGTAGACAAGTGGCTTTCAATACTCCAAACGCCCGGATAGCCCGCTTTTATTAAAAGCGGGAACAGATAATCGGCGTTAAGACAAGCATCGTAATGCATATGTATATGCATGGCTTTGGGTGCCATTTCCAAATCACAGGCAAGTTTATCCTCCGGTGTCTCGGCCAGCCAGTTGCCCAAATGCAGAAGATGGGCGTAGTTTGGCGTGTTCACGGCTTGCGCCAGTTTACGGATAACGTGGATATCGCGGGACGCGCCCCAATGGTTTTCCGGGCCGAACTTCGCGCCGAAAGACAGGCATGTTTGGGAGTAAGAACGAAATTTACCGGCCACATACTCAATTTGCTCATCAGTGGCCGTATGGGTGGGAATACCCACATCCATCCTGACGGATTGAGCGCCCAAAATGCGCGCGGCTTTCAAGCAGTCTGCGGCTAACGCGTCGTTTTTATCGCACCCCTCCTGTGTGTCGTTCCAAGGATGCGCACCGTCGCAGCACAAATTGGCGAGTATTAAACCCCGCTCGTCCATCTGCGCACGCAGCATATGCAAATAGTCATCATCATACGATTGAAGCATGTGGTTCCAAAGATCGGCGTGCGTTACATTGTAACGGTATCGGACTGTTTCAAAGTATTGCACGGGGGTCATGGCGCCAATGCGGAACAAGCCGTGAAAAGAATAGGAAGCAATACTGAATAACGGTTTCATACGCGACCCTCCTTATAAGTAAAATGGATGCGGGGGATAGGTAAGCTCTCCGAACGGAGCTTCTTGGCGGCGAATCGCGTTAGACACACTAAGCGCGGGAATTTCGCCCGCGGTTACTTCGCGTCCCAGCTTATCGGATAAAAAGATGCCCTCGGATACCAGCATCGTTTGCAAGGCGATATGCGGCGTGTCGATAGGTTCACAATCTCCCCGCAGAACGCCTATCCAATGGGCTTGGGAGTGTTCATAAACCGCAAGCGCAGGGTTCAACTGCAGTCGCCGGTACTGTTCGGCGGATATATCCAGCGTTGTTTCGGCGGGATAACCCTCAATTTCTTGATAATAAACAAGGGAAGGCGTGCCGTTCTTCATAGAAAATTGCAAGCCGCCTTTTGATCCGTGTATAGAGGATTGCGGGAACTCCCCGCCGTGGACAGCCCAGCTTTCTAAAATATCCATCGTCAGCCCGTTCGCAAATTTAACAAAGCCCGTTCCCAGCTCTTCCACATCATAACCGGATTCAGCCCGGCGTTTTGCATCCATATCAAGCTCGCGGTACACAGCGCCGCTGACGCTTTTCACTTCCGGCATTCCCAACAGATAAAGCAGCTGTGAAATGTGATAGACACCCATGTCGTATAGCGCGCCATGTCCCGCCCAATGGGATAATACGAACTCTTTTTCAGCGTATCCATCCACAAAGGGGCGGCCGCGGCGGCGGTATCCGTAAGAGCGGGCGTGATAGATATTACCCAAATGCCCCGAATCCACCAGCTTCTTGGCGGCGATTGCCTGGCCTCCGTAGATCATAGCCAGTTGTATATGCAGTTTAACGCCGTATTGGCAGGCGGCTTCTTGCATGGCTGCCGCGTCCGTATAGGAACCGGCCATGGGTTTTTCGCAGTAACAGTGCTTGCCGGCGGCCATGACGGCAATGGATATGGGCGCGTGCAAGTTGTTGTGCAAACAAACGTCTACGGCTAGAATGTCGTCACGTTTTAGCAGCTCTCGGTAGTCCGTGTAGCGGTGTGGGATATCCCATTTGTCACAAAAAACGTTGAGCTTCTTTTCGTTTAAATCACAGGCGGCAACGATATAAACGCCTTTCATGTCCTTATAATGTTCCATGTGCTGATGCGCGATGACGCCGGTGCCAATCAAGGCGATGCGAATATCCCGCACAAACATTCCCCCTTTAGTTTTTTGTGTTCATTATATCATGCTTTCCCGTTGGGACAAGTTTATACGAAAAAAAACGCAGGGTATAGATAGTGAAAAAAATTTGTTGACAAATGATTCATGAAATTATATCTATTACCTAACGTAACCTTAACTGATTAAACTTAAGGAGATTACCTTCATGAAAACACAATTGAAACCTGCCCGCGAGGTGTTCAAAGGAATATTACCAATGGACTACTCCGCACATAACAAGGAAGTGGATGCGCTATGGGCGGCCTATCGGGCGAACAAGCCGCCGCGCGTACCAATGGTGCTTGGCGTCAACTGCCGATACATCATGCTGGACCCGCAATATAACCCCGAGGGTGTTTGCTTCCGACAGGTCTTTGAAGAACCGGACCTCATGCTGGAGATGATGCTGCGGTTTGCCTACTTCATGCAGTTCCATCTCCCTTCCGACCGGCACATGGGCTTGCCTGAATACTGGACGGCAGATGTTTTATGCATGAACACCTATGAAGCGGAATGGTTCGGCGCGCAGCGGGAGTACATTAACAACGATTTGCCGGATTGCCGTCCGTTTTTAAATGATGATAATAAGAACGATTTGTTTAATCGGGGAATACCCGATCCCTTTGCACGCAACGCGGGTTTCGTCCGTGATTGTTGTGAGCTTTTTAAGTGCCGCATCCAACAAGGCTACGCATACGAAGGCATACCGCTGACCGCGGTTAATCTGCCCGCGTTAATGGGTACGGATGGGCCGTTCACCGTAGCCTGCGCGATCCGCGGAGCATCCGAAATGTGCCTCGATCTATATGAAGACCCGGGTTATGCACATGAGTTACTTAACTTTATAACCGAAGCCACCATTGTTAGAATCAAAGCTTGGCGCAAGTTTTTTGGGCAGCCCGAGGTTACACCCGACGCGCCTTTCGCGTTCGCCGACGACAGCATTGCGTTGCTTTCAAAAGATATGTACCGTGAGTTTGTACTCCCATGTCATAAAAAACTGACAAGCAGTTTAGGCAACCCTGCGCTGCGTGGCTCCACCCACCTTTGCGGTGACGCCACGCATCATTTTGCAACCATGCGTGATGAACTGAACATTTTTAGTTTTGATACGGGCTTTCCGGTCAACCATGGCGATTTGGTCCAAACACTCGGACCCGAGGTATCCATCAACGGCGGTCCGTCAGTCGGATTACTGCTTCAAGGCACGCCTGACGAGGTAGCGGCGGAGTCAAAGCGTATCTTACGTGAAGTCATGCCCCATACCCGCCGTTTTGTACTGCGTGAAGCCAATAATTTACCGCCGCGCGTTCCTGAGGCTAATGTCGCGGCGATGTATGCGGCTGCGCGGAGCATGCCCTATTGACATTCATAACTGTTATAAGCCGATAAACAAAGGCAGTCAAACAGACGGATGATACATTACTTAACATGATGGAGGGCTGTTTATGAAAAAGATCAATGTCGCTTTGGTAGGCTTGGGTTTCGGCGGGGCGTTCGCCGATATTTACAAACACCACCCCAATGTAGGCCTCATCGGAATCTGCGATACGAATAAGACGCTGTCACAAACCGTATCAAACACGTACGGCATTTCTAACGTTTATGACAGCTTCGAGTTGATGCTGAAAGATGATGCGATAGACGCGGTACATCTGGTAACGCCGATACCGTACCATGAGGAGCAAACCATAGCGGTTTTAGAAGCCGGCAAGCATTGCGCCTGCACTGTTCCCATGGCTACATCCCTAAAGGGGATACAAAAAATAACCGAGCTGGTCAGAAAGCACGGTAAGAACTACATGATGATGGAAACAACTTTATACACATATCAATTTTTCTATGTAAAGCAAATGAGTGAAACCGGAAAGCTTGGCAGAATACAATTTATGCGGGGGACGCATTATCAGGACATGGCCAATTGGCCCGATTATTGGATGGGATT
>WRFT01000014.1 GCA_009776385.1 Clostridia bacterium | reverse complement strand
TTATCACTCATCTTTACGTATTACAACTTTCGTAAAGGCAGCAAAATGGAGCATGGCACACCTGAAATGAAGGATATAGCGGATGCCATACGCGAAGGCGCGAACGCATTTTTAAAAAGGGAATACTTGACATATATTCCCGTGTTACTTGCGGTCGCTGTATTATTTGCGGTCATCTTTACGCCTTGGGCGGGTTTATCATTCGCTATTGGTATGTTAATGAGCTCATTTGCGGGACTTGTCGGAATGAAAGCCGCCGTTATTTATAATGAACGCGTCGTAAATGAAGCACGGCTTGGAGTTGAAAGAAAAGATCCTTCCGCTTTAGGGAAAGCACTAAATGTAGCTTTCCGCGGTGGGTCTGTCATGGGGTTATCCGTGGGCGGTTTTGCCATGTTGGGCCTTCTTATTGTTTATTTATTGGTAGGTATGGCTTATCAGTTCGCCAACCCGGACAACTTAGTTATTACAACAAGCATTGTCGGGCTGGAGTTTGTCCTTTTCCCGCAAGTAATCGCCTGTTATTCTTTGGGTTGCTCGGCAGTCGCCGTGTTTAACCGCTTGGGCGGTGGCATCTATACTAAAGGTGCCGATATGGGTGCGGATCTCGTCGGAAAAACCGAACTTGAGCTGCCGGAGGATGATTCGCGTAACCCTGCGGTCATAGCGGACTGTGTTGGTGATAACGTAGGCGATGTAAATGGTAACGGGTCGGATTTACTGGAAAGCACCATTGGTGCGGTAGTGGCATCGGCGGTTTTACCAACTGCGTTATATACGGCAGCCCTCAACACTACAGATCCGATAAGCACGGATCTTGTCAGCCGAATGATGGAATTCCCACTTGCGTTCATTGGTGTGGGATTGATTGCCTGTGTCATCGGTATTCTTTATGTGCTGTTAAGAAAACCGAGCAACAAGTTAGCCCGTGAGCTGAATATCTCCCTTTGGAGTTCGGCGGCAATTATCGCGGTCAGCACACTTGCGTTGAGTTATTACTTCTTTAATAATCAAAACCTTAAAGGAGCGAGCTTTAGGTTTGGTTGGATATCCCCTTGGTTCAGCGCCCTGATGGGTATCCTCGCCGGTATCCTTTTAGGGATGCTTGCCGAACGTTATACCAGTGAAAAATATAAAGAAACGTTAAAAATAGCCGAACTGGCTAAGAAGGGACCGGCGCTTGTTATTGTCAGCGGCACAAGCACGGGATGGCGAAGTTGTCTGCCTGCTTGTTTGGTGATGGGGGGCGCGATTATAGGATCGAGCTATTTTTCCGGAGTTTACGGTTCGGCAATCGCGGCGGTTGGTATGCTATCCTTTGTTGTCGCCACCGTGACGGTAGATACGTACGGACCCATATCCGATAACGCAGGCGGTATTGCGGAAATGACGCATCTTAATGAGGAAGTCCGTACTATCACAGATAACCTTGACTCTCAAGGCAACACCACCGCGGCCATTGGCAAGGGCTTCGCCATAGGATCCGGTGTGCTGGCTGCTTTGGCGATGATGATGTCATTTGCCAATGGAGGGAGTTCCGGCGGCGAGTTAAATATTATTAACTATCTCGCTTTGGGCGGAGCGTTTATTGGTGTTGGCGTCATGCACTGGTTATCGGGAAGGATGCTCAACGCGGTTTGCCATAACGCCGAACAAATGGTTGAGGAGGTTCGCAGGCAAATCAAGGAAATACCCGGTATACTTACAAGTGAGGCGAAGCCTGACTATAAAAGGTGTATTGACATCTGTACGAAGAGCGCCATCTCCGAAATGGTTGTACCGGTTTTAGTATCCTTATTGTCTCCGATTATTGGCGGCTTTGTATTTGGCCCCCTGTTTGTGGGTGGCTTTTTGCTGGGAACGATATTAGACAGCGTCGTAATGGCAACCTCAACCGCTAATAGCGGAGGGGCGTGGGATAACGCTAAAAAACACATCAAGAGCCTTAAAGCGGAGCTTACCGCGGAATACGGAGAAGATCGCTTCAAGGAGATACATCACGCCAGTGTTATAGGGGATACTGTAGGCGATGGTTACAAGGATGTCGTCGGGCCGAATCAAGATATCATGATCAAGATGATGGCGACGGTTTCTGTTATTATGTTACCGGTAATCAATGCGTTTAATTTGTTTTCATATATTGTAAAATAAAGCAAAGATAAAACATAATTCACACAAAGCAGTACTTACTGCATAAAGGAACTTAATGATTATGTTATGATAAGCATTTAAGGGGCTTGTTTATGTAAAGAGAGGAACGGCAATGACGGAATATATGAAGAACCTAAGAAAAGCAATCGGTCATGCGCCGATACTCCAATGCGGAGCATGTGTTATTATCGTGAACAAATCAGGGGAGTTACTCCTTCAAAAACGCAGAGATAATAACTGTTGGGGGTTTCATGGCGGCAGCGTTGAGTTGGACGAGGTTGTTGAGGAAGCGGCTAAACGCGAGTTATTTGAGGAAACCGGTCTGATAGCGGATTCACTCGAGTTCTTTGGAGTGTTTTCCGGTGCGGATATGCACTATGTCTATCCTAACGGGGACGAGGTTTCCAATGTGGATCATGCTTATATATGCCGCAGTTGGTCGGGTGAGCTTAATCCGGAGTTGTCGGAGGTGGGGGAGCTGCGTTTCTTCGGTTTGAATGAACTGCCTGCCAACATTTCTCCGCCTCAAGTAAAAATATTAAATGAATATATCAATAGGCATCCTGATGCCGTGCCTCCTAAAAAGGAAATAGCGGGATTTTTGTTTCGCCGGGCCACATGCGCCGATGTTGATGGTATTCGGCATATCGATTATCTGCATCGTCATGAGCTCATCGACAAAGCCATCCGTAGCGGAACATGCTATGTTGCCGAAGAAGGCCCCCGAATCACCGGCTTTGCCATATTGGATGAGTCGTTCTTCGGTTACGCCTTCGTTGAATTATTAATTGTCGATCTAGAATACAGGCGGCGTGGCGTTGGCGCATTATTGCTTGAATACCTTATTCGCTTGTGTAAAACGGAAAAGCTGTTTACATCGACAAATGAATCCAATACACCTATGCGCAAGCTTCTTAATAAGGCGGGATTCATACCTTGCGGTCAGGTGGACGCCTTGGATGATAATGACCTTGAAATATTCTATGTAATAAAAACCCGATAGGAAATACATAAAATCCTTAAATATTGTGCTGGCTAATAAAATAAGCTACAATCACAATGTTAAATATTCTGGCTCAAACAATTTGTTATATGCTTACGGTATGTGTTCGGACGAACTCTGTGAAATTGAGGGGGGGCAGGCGATATGGCTATAGTCAAGGTGGTAAAATATGACGGGTCACCGGATGTGTTCGCTTGGAAGTATCCTGACGATGAGCTTGGTACTTGGACACAGTTAATTGTCAACGAGAGTCAGGAAGCCATTCTCTTTAAAGGTGGACAAGCGTTAGATTTATTCACGGCAGGGCGGCATACCTTAGAAACATCGAATATTCCGTTTTTAAGTAAGATAATTAATCTCCCTTTTGGCCGAAAGAGTCCGTTTAAGGCAGAGGTTTGGTATATCAACAAGGCGTTTTCTTTGAATATTAAGTGGGGTACCCCAACGCCCATCCAGTTACAAGACCCGAAATATAAAGTATTCATCCCACTCAGTTCATATGGGCAGTTTGGCATACAAATTGAGGACGGCCGCAAGTTCTTGATAAAACTGATAGGTACATTGAGCAGTTACAATAAAGAGGATTTGACGAAATACTTCAGGGGGCTTTATCTGACCCATGTGAAGGATGCCATTTCCGCGTACCTTGTTAAAAAAGAAATAAGCGCTCTGGAGATTAACGCTTACTTGGTAGAGCTTTCGGGATTTTTGCAAGAACGTATCATGCCTACGATGAGTGATTACGGTATCAAGCTTGTCAGTTTTTATGTGAACGATATCAGTGTACCGGAAGATGACGCCGCTGTGATGAAGCTAAAGGACGCTCTGGCTAAAAAAGCGGAAATGGATATTATCGGATTCAACTATACACAAGAACGCTCTTTTAACACTTTAGAAGGGGCGGCAAAGAATTCAGGCAGCGGACAATCGGGGCTGATGGGCGCCGGTATCGGGCTTGGAATGGGTGTTGGCGTCGGTGGTGCCTTTGGCGGAGCTATCGGTGGTATAACCGGTGTAATCAATACAAAGGAAACGAAAACATGTCCGCAATGTACAAGCCAAATGGACGCGGATAAAAGGTTCTGCGCTGCATGCGGGCATGATACCCGCGCTGATGCAGAGTCAAAAGAGTTGGTTACTTGCGATCGATGCGGAAAAGGGTTTCTAAAAAACATGAAGTTTTGCCCCGAATGCGGCAACCCATACAACCCCTGTTCCTTCTGCGGAGCGGATATGCCGGACAGTGCGATCAATTGCCCGTCCTGTGGGAAATCGGTTCCCAAGACATGCCAAAAGTGTGGAACAAAAGCGGAACCCGGTAAAAAATTCTGCGCGGAATGTGGCGAAACCTTGGTGAATAAATGTCCCGCATGTGATTTAGAAATAAGCGGAACTCCGAATTTTTGCCCCGAATGCGGATGTAAACTAGGAGGTATAGGATGAGTAAGAAGCTTAAAGTCACGTTGACATGGCTGGCAGGACTTCTTGTCGTGGCGGTAACGCTTGGCCTATATTTCCTACTGTGTTTAAACAAAACATCTGTGAGCGGTATTGGCATATCGTTTGTTTTGCTGGCCGAGTTCATTTTGTTTGGGTTTATCATCGGCATGGGATTAGTTGCTAAGGGTAAAAATAAGCTTTTTCTTAAGGCGGGTATCACTAGCATATTGTCACTCTATCTGGCCGCGGCCATCATCATGTTTATGCTTTCGGGGATGTTCGATAATAGCAAAAACGTTTTTTGGTCTATTGAAATCACTGCTTTTGCAGCCATGGTCGTTCTATCTATCTTGGTTGTTTTGTTTTCAATCAAGATAGGCGTCAATGACCGGTATATAGCTTCGAGCCGCCGGCTGATGCAAATGTGTGAAAGACGCATATCGGATTTATTATCGCTTTACAAGAACAATGCCTATGCGCCGCAGCTGGCGCATG
The DNA here is from genome assembly GCA_009776385.1 of Clostridia bacterium. Taxonomy (GTDB): domain Bacteria; phylum Bacillota; class Clostridia; order Christensenellales; family Aristaeellaceae; genus WRFT01. Next base: position 9,720 of record WRFT01000014.1, on the reverse strand, counting down.
TCCTTGAAATGCTTAAGTATGCCGATAAAATAGGCACAAGCAGCGTTGATGAGAAAATTGTTAACGGCATTGAAAATCTTGAAAGGGCGCTTTCATCATCCGAACCAAACGCCGATTCGGTTCTTAATGAGCTGACCGCTTTTATTTCGCAGCGAAATGCTGAAATAGCTGAAAGTAAAAGAGGTGGTTTCTAACCATGATACAGGGTATAAAAGTACGCCGCGGAACCATTAGGATTGTTATTGGTGCGGTTTTTGCTGTGATGGGATGCATAGCTTTATCGGACGTGAACTTTTACAGACTCGATTCAGATGAAACCATGGGGATAACGTTGTTCGCGGGAATTGTCATTTTACTTCTATATTCAGGAACGAAGGCCAGAAAACGTTACAATATGTATAGCCGTTACACGGGTATTATAGCAAACAGAACTCAAATAAGTATTGAGTCCATTGCGTCCACAACAAAAGACAGTATTCAAGAGGTTACCGAGGCATTACATGACATGCTTAAAAAAGGTTTCTATCCGGGTGCGTATATCAATGAAAATTCAAAGATGCTGGTTTTAGCAAACGAGGCAGTCTCTCGCCCGTTAACAACTGACACACAAAAATCGGTTACATCAAACGAGGCGGTCCCGCATCCGGCTGTATCGGCTCAGCCCTCCGCTATAAAATGCCGTGGCTGCGGAGCGGTTAACACGGTTGTTCCGGGCAGTCATAACGAATGCGAGTATTGCGGTTCCCCGTTGTAGATTATGCGGTTATCTGTCTGTGAATCTTTAGGCCTCCTCTGATATCATACACTCCAACAATCGTACGGCTGACGCCACCAAAGCGGGGCATCTGACCGAATGCGCTTCTTTTGCCTCCGGTGTGGTATGGTCGGCGGGGCAGCGGATATCGCAGCCAAGCAAATCGCGGCATAAAACGGAGCCGTTCTCCTCTTTAAACTTTTCTAAAAAGGCATAAGCTCTTTCGTTACAGATATTTTTCTGTTTTATATCGTTTTCGATGTAAAAGCCATATTGTAGGCCGATGGCCATGAGGGCTCCTGAAACAGCTCCGCACAGTTCGCCGCAGCGTGCCCCGCCGCCGAACCCATTGGCTAGTTTAAAAGCGGTGTTTTCGTCAAGCCCTGCAACCCGGCAGAACGCGCCCAAGACGGATTGAGCGCAATTATAGCCGTTTTTAAAGTACGCAAGTGCCATGTCTGTTTTTGCTTCCATAACCTATTTACCCATCCCATTCTCTTCACCACGCCCTTGCATTTGGTCTTCTGATAAACCGAATGTTTCAAGCGCGTCATCACCCAATGGTTCAACGTGGATCATTATATCGTATACATTTTCAAGGCGCAGCTTTATTTCCTTCTCTACCTGCGATGCTATTTGATGCGCTTTGTATACTGTGGCCTTGGGATCGACGTAAATGTCAAAATCGATATCCCAGAATCCGGCGACACGCCGCATTCTGGCACGGTGCGGATGATATGCCCCTTCAACAGCGTCCACCGCTTCGGTAATGACGCGGTAAGGTTCCGTATCTTTATTGCCGTCCATTAGCTCAAGATTGGCTTCTAAGAATATACCGATAGCGGTCTTGATGATCCACGCGCCGATTAACACCGCAAAAATGGTGTCGGCAAACATAGAACGGGTAAGAATAGAGATAACAAGACCTATTAAAACACTGAATGAAATAAGCATATCGCTTGCCAGGTTTTTACCGTTAGCTTTAAGCATTGATGAGCCTGCGCGGTTACCCAGTTTGAATTGACTCCACGCCAGCAAGCATTTTCCGATGATTGACACAAGCGCCGCCAGGATGCCGATAATTGAAGGCGCCATTTGCTGATTACCGTTAATAAGATTAGAAATTGAGGCTATGATTAACTGCGCACCGGCGAAGAAGATGATAAACGATAAAAAAACCGTTGCCACAATTTCTGCCCTGCCATGACCCCATGGATGGCCGGTGTCGGCGGGTTTGGATATTGTTTTGGCGACGAAAAAAGTCACTAAGCTAATGACGACATCTGAAGCGGAGTCGATGCCATCACCAATAAGCGCCGTACTGCTTGATAGGGTGCCTACGATAATTTTTAAAACAGCCAACAACGCGTTCCCCGTTAGAGATATGACGGCAGCCATACGGATGTACTTTAACTTGTCTTTGCGAATGTTTTCGGATGATAACATGCTCATCACCTATGGTTTTAGTTGTCACAAACTGTTAATACGCCTCAGTCAGACGCATGGGGAAGTATACAGTAACAATAAAATGAAAGCAATCCAAACATGGTGCGCCTATATCGTGTTAATACCCGGTATTTTCATTCTTGAAATATGGAGAAATGCAGTAATTATCACTTGTTTCCCTTTTTTTATGTATCCATTCATGATAGAATGGCGTAATGTTACACGGAGGTGCGCAAATGATTGAGAAAAGATATATCAAGCTGGTTAGTCAATCGCTCGCGAAGCTTCACACGGCTATCAGGCTTTACGATGAAATGGGGGAATGCCTGATACCTGCGCAGGAGGAATCTATTTTAATACCCACCGGTTTCAAAGAAGGCATTCCGTATGAATTGGATGATAATCTATTGGTCACTTTAGGCGGGCAGCCGCAAATGACCTTGGGTATTAGTAAGGATATCACCGGAGCGCAAGATATATTACTTGTTGTGTCCATTATGGTGGAGAACATACTTAAAACAAGCGGAACAATAACAGACGAGTGGGATTTGTTCCGTCTCGCGCTGCGCGGTGAGCTTTCCGGCAGTGAGTTGGAAATGCTGGCAAGTGAATATCAAATACCTTTATTACGCAATCGCTGCGTGATGCTGCTTCATGTGCCGCGTGTCGGGGGTTCCTCCGCCTTTGCGTTGCTCAACGAGGTTATTCCGCAATCTGAATCGGATGCCTTGGTAGATATGGACCGCCATACGCTGGCCCTTATCAAGGACATGGATGGTATTGATGATAGTGAAGGCTTACGGCAGTTTGCCGAAGCAGTCCGTGAAACAATTACCACGGATACGGCCTGTCAGGTGGTCATCAGTGTCGGAACGGAAAAAACCGCGTTATTTGCTATCAGCGACAGTTATCAGGAAGCCAAGGTTGCTTTGGAAGTGGGCCGTTCATATAAACCGGATGAAAGCGTTTACTTGTACGGAAAACTCATTATGGAACGCCTCCTTTCCGATATACCTACTGAGTTATCCGCCTCTTACCATACGCTTTTATTCAACCGAAAGACAGCCCGTTTGTTTAATGAGGAGATGTTGAATACAGTCGATATGTTTTTTAAGAAAGACTTAAACCTGTCGGATACTGCCAGGCAGCTCTATATTCATAGAAACACACTGGTATACCGTTTAGATAAAATTCTAAGGCAAACCGGGTTGGATCTGCGTAAATTTGACGATGCGGTAACTTATAAAGTACTACTGGAATTAAAAAGACGCGGGAATGATAGAACGCTAACCTCCCGCACCTTACATTGAAAGAAGGTAACAGAATGCGTAAAGCTATCCGCATAAGTTTGTCTCTATGCGTACTTCTGGTTGTTTTAAGCGGGTGCTCATATCTGCTTAACACCAATCTGCTCGCTCTCCCCGGAGCGGCTCAGGATCTTCATATAAAAGGCGAAACAGTAACCATTTCAAAGCAGGAATATGAGGCGCTGTTGCGGTTTGCCAAGTCATCCGAAATTCTGGATATCATAGATGAGTATTACTATATTGATACGGATATCGATGAAATGTTAACGGGCGCGGAACGCGGGCTGCTCTACGCGCTGGAGGATCCGTATACGTTTTACTACTCTCCCGATGAGTTTCAAAGAATGTGGGAAGATGATGCCGGTGAGTACGCCGGTATCGGCATTCAAATACTCACTTCAACCGAAACGCTTCTTTGTTCGGTCAGCCGCGTATTTAAAGATACGCCCGCAGAGCGGGCAGGTGTTCTAAAGGGCGACACGCTTGTGATGGTTGACGATTTGGCAGTTGACGCGTATACCCTTCAAGAAGCCGTGGATATTATGCGGGGAAAAGTGGGCGAACCGGTTGCGCTTACCGTTCAACGCGGTGATGAGAGGTTAGAGTTCATCATAAATCGTGCCATAGTTAGAATTAACAGAGTAGAATACAAAATGTTGAATAATAACATAGGTTATGTCGTTTTATATGAGTTTGCCGGAGATTGTTTCGAAGCTTTTAGCAAAGCCGTCAACGAAATGATCGACAGGGGTGCCGTGGGATTGATTCTGGATTTACGTGATAATCCGGGCGGATGGATAAACGATGCGGAAGCGATTGCGGATTTCTTCATGGATAGGGGCATTGTTCATTACCTTCAGTATCGCGACGGCCAAAGAGAATATGCCTACACGAAAAACGGATCGGTTGATATTGAGTTGGTGGTCCTAATGAATGAACACTCAGCGTCCTCTTCAGAAATATTGGCCGGCGCGCTGCAAGACAGGGAACGGGCAACCATCATCGGTACACAAAGCTTTGGGAAGGGAGTCGTTCAACACGTCATACCGGTAGGTAATGATGGTTCGGGTATCCAGTTTACAGCTGCACAATATTTTACGCCCAATGGCAATGTTGTACATGGCGTGGGTATCACGCCGGATGTGGTGGTTGAACTTCCGCAAGAGGACACGAATCGCTTATTTGAGTTTGGCGATATGAGCGATTTGCAATTAAAAGCCGCTTACGAATTTTTAGTCGCTGGGGAATAATGCAGCAATGAGTGACAAGCGTTCTGTGATGACAATAGTTATTGATGGCCCTGTCGGCGCGGGTAAATCAACCATTGCCAAATCTGTGTCCGATAAACTGGGATGCGTGCATCTGGATACCGGGGCTATGTACAGAGCCGTAGGCTTCTATGCCTTACTTAAGGGCGTGGACACGCAGAATGAAGCGGATGTTACCAAACTACTTCAGGATATTCATTTAGAGGTCCTTTTTCATAAGGGCCTTCAAGAAACGCGTTTGAACGGGCAGGATATTACAAGTGATATACGCCGGCCGGAGGTAAGTATCGCTGCGTCAAACGTATCCAAATGGCTGGCGGTGCGCGCGGAGATGGTTAGAATACAAAGGAAAATAGCCGAAAACATTCCGATAGTGGCGGATGGGCGAGATATGGGCACAGTTGTCTTTCCGAACGCATCCGTTAAAATTTTCTTAACCGCTTCTGTACATGAACGTGCCTCAAGGCGTCATCGTGAACTTCTGCGGGCAGGCAGTAATGTGTCGTTCGAAAACGTTCTTGACGACATGATATTGCGTGACACACAGGATTCAACCCGGCAGATCGATCCGCTCGTTAAAGCCCGTGACGCTGTACAAGTGGATACAACCGGTTTGAACATTCCTCAGGTAGTGGATATCATACTCAAGATTGCGGAGGCAGCAGGATGCGAAAAAAGCTGAAAAAACCGACATTCGGACTTGTCTATTCGGTTGCTCGGCATTTGGCTTCGGTGCTGATGCATACGCTATATCGGGTGAAGGTAGTCAATAGCGATTTAATCCGTAAAATTCAAACGCCTTATATCATTATTTCTAATCACCGTTCCGCAATGGACCCTGTTGCCTTGTCTTGTTGTGTTAAGGATAGGTGCATTTGTTTCATGGCCAAGAAGGAACTGATGTCTACGCGGTTTACGAAATGGCTGCTTGGGAAAAAGCTGCACGCTATTTCCGTAGACAGGCATTCAAACGATATTGACGCGCTTCGAAGCGCAATAAAGGCTATTAAAGAAGGCCATGTTGTCGGTATTTTTCCCGAGGGAACCCGTCATAAAAAAGGGTTGATGGATGATATGGAAAGCGGCGTGGCTATACTGGCTTTACGTTGTCAAGTGCCTTTGGTACCTGTCTATATTTATCCGAAGCTGCGTTTGTTTCGACGAACGCGATTAGTTGCAGCTCCGCCGGTGGAAACATCCGATTTGACTAAAAAGCCTTTATCCAAGACCGTATGCGATGAATTATTAATGCGTGTGACCCGAGTATATGAAAAGCTTTACGCAGAAAATGTAAAATAAACCGAAACAGCGGACAACAGAAGGAAAATAAGCATTTTAAGAGAATATATCCGGTGCGATGGATTGTATCTGTCGCCGGGGAGCGTGAAATGACGGTAAAGGTTAGCCAATACGCCGGTTTTTGTACAGGGGTCCGCAGGGCGGTCGAGATGGCTCTGTCAGCGGCTCAAGATGGCGGGAATGTTTTTACTTTAGGTGAACTCATTAACAATCCGCCGGAGGTATGCCGCTTAGCGTCTATGGGTATCAAGCCCGTTCAGTGCCTGGATGAAATTTCGGATGGAACGGTCGTTATCAGGAGCCACGGCGTTTCGCAAGATATGCTTAAGGCTTGTCTGGATAAAAAACTCCGCGTGGTTGATTGTACCTGTCCATATGTGGCACGGGTTCATGTCATGGTCAGGGAGTACTCTGTTGAAGGGAAGCCTGTCGTTCTGGTGGGTTCAAAGACGCATCCGGAAGTGTTGGGCACAGCCGGGCAGTGTCATGGCAGCGTGTATATCATCAAGAACAACGAGGATGCACAAGCGCTGCCGTACCTGGAAGAGGCTCTGCTCGTAGCGCAGACGACGTTTTCTCCCGATGAGTTTTGGGCATTAAAGGACACAGTTACCCAAAAGGTCAAGCATCTAACCGTGCAAAACACGTTATGCGCCTTTGTTGGCAAACGGTTAGAAGAAGCCGCTGAGTTAGCAAAACAATCGGATTTGATGATTGTGGTGGGTGGTAAGAACAGTGCAAACACGGCAAGGTTATATGATGTCTGTGCAGGAATCTGTACAAATACCTTATGGGTAGAAAGCGCGGCGGAACTGCCGGACCGCCAATCCTATACCTATCCGAACCGTGTTGGTATAACAGCCGGGGGATCTACACCGGACTGGTCACTTAAGGAGGTCGTCGCATTAATGGATGAAATGAACATGGACAATGAACGGGTGCCTTCCGCGGAAAAAGACGCGAAAGAAAGTTTCATGGCAGACGTCGAAGCTACGCTGATTAAAATTAGGCCGGGCCAAACGCTGCTGGGAAAAGTCGTCCAAATTACGGATGACGAGGTTTGCGTTAACATCGGGTATAAATCGGATGGATTAATCAAGAAAACAGATCTCTCCGATGGAGACATTGAAATCGAAGATGAAATTGAAGTAGAAGTCCTCAAGGTGAACGACGGCGAAGGCAACGTTCTATTATCCCAAAGGAATGTCGTCAACAAAAAAGTCTGGGCCGAGATAATGGAAAAGTTTGAAAGAAACGAGTATGTTGAAGGTGTCGGCAAACAAGCCGTAAAAGGCGGGCTTGTAGCTGACGTGAGCGGCATCAGTTGTTTTATACCCGCCAGTCTTTTAAGCCAGCGATTTGTCGATAAAATCTCCGATTTTATAGGGCAGACAATGCAGCTAAAAATCATCGAAGCGGATCAGCAGAAGAAACGCATTGTCGCCAGCAGAAAAGCGGTTATTACCGAGGAAGCGGCTAAGAAAAAGGCTGAAGCATGGGACAAGCTGCATGAAGGTGAAATTGTACAGGGCATTGTGCGCAGGTTAAGAGATTTTGGTGCGTTTGTCGATATCGGCGGTGTCGACGGTCTTATCCATGTCACGGATTTAAGCTATGGCAGAATCAAGCACCCGTCTGAAGTCGTATCGCCTGATCAAGTAATCGAAGTGAAAATCTTGAGTATTGACCGCGAGCGTGACCGCGTACAATTGGGCTATAAACAGTTACAACCCAAACCGTGGGACACCATCCATGAAAAATACTCGGAAGGCGATATTGTCACCGGCAGAGTCGCACGTATCGCGGCATTCGGCGCTTTCATCGAGCTGGACCGCGGTTTGGATGGCTTGGTTCACATATCACAATGCGCTCCGCACCGTGTTATGAAAGTAGAGGATGCCGTAACGGTAGGCAGCCAGGTTCGCGTAAAAATACTCGGAATCGATACGGAAAGAAAAAGAATAAGCCTTTCTATCCGCGAAGCGCTTGAGGAGGAAATGCCGGCCGGCGGTGAAGTGTTGGATGCAAATCCCTTAGTTTATGAAGAACAAGCGGATGATATTGTAAAAGACGTTGAACCCGTGTCAGATGAAGGTGTTGAGGATGAACCGGCAGATACTAATAAAGTCCTCGCAGAGGATGAACCGGTTGTTGAAGATTCCGCGGTGCCTATAACGGAAGACACGGAGCCCGCGCAGCATGAGGCCGCAAGTGAGGAACCGGTTGTGGAATCGCATGATCCGCAGGAGGATGAGGCGGCACCCGATACAAGCGAGACAGTGGAATTATAGAACCAATTTACCGGACAATAACTCACAGAAAACCAATATATACTAAACCGCCGCGGTCACCGCGGCGGTTTACGCAATTTTTTGCACAGATACAAAGATGTGTTTCAACAATTCAGTTTTAGCAGGTTTTTTTAAGTGATGCTAGAATGTAACTCCAGAACGGAAGAAATGAAACGAGAGAGGGGTAACGAAGTCATGCGAAAGTATAAATGCGCAGTCTGCGGATATGTTTATAACGAAGCCGCAGGTATCCCGGGTAAGGGTATCGCACCCGGAACGAATTGGGATGACGTACCAAGCAATTTTCTGTGCCCTGTATGTAAAGCGCCAAAATCGATGTTTAAACCAGTCGATTAAATCTGCCGTATAACAAACTGTAAAAACATAAAGGAGAAGTAAAAATGATTGACTTAAAAGGAACAAAAACCGAAAAGAACCTTATGGAAGCCTTTGCCGGAGAAAGTCAAGCGAGAAACAAGTATACCTACTTTGCTGCTAAAGCAAAAAAGGAAGGGTTTGAACAAATCGCGGCTATCTTCGAAGAAACCGCTGGTAATGAAAAAGAACACGCGAAGATTTGGTTTAAGTTACTATGCGGCGGAGAACTGCCCGGTACTGCCGATAACCTGGCAGCAGCCGCCGCCGGAGAAAACGGTGAATGGACACAGATGTATAAACGCATGTCAGCCGAAGCGCGCGAGGAAGGGCTTAATAACATTGCAATTCTGTTTGACGCGGTTGCTGCGATAGAAAAAGAGCATGAGGAACGGTATCTTAAGCTTTTACGAAATGTTAAAGAAGGATCCGTCTTTTCCGGAAAAGAAAAATCCGTTTGGATATGCCGCAATTGCGGGCACATCGCAGATGCCGCAAGTGCGCCAAATAAGTGCCCGGTATGTGATCATCCAATAGCTTATTTTGAGTTGCGTGCGGTAAATTATTAAAAGGATGACTTGTGGCAACCAAATATGCAAAAACCGCCCATTCAGGCGGCATGTGCCGGGTGAAAATTGTCCCGCTTGTTTTACTGCCCGAATCCCTCGCCGAGTTCCCGCTCGATTATCTTCTGGTAGTCGCCTTGATAATTCCATACGGCATCCTTGATGAACGGTCTGCCGGTCATCTTGTAGGTTCCTTCGTGGACATAGATAGCGTATTCAACCGGTGTACCGATGACAACCTCATCGTTAGCGGGTTCCGCTTGATACGCGATGCTTGCCCTTAACCACCCGGTATCGACCGCGCCCATTCTAGTTATTTCCTCCGTCGCCCTGCGTTGTGCGTGGATGCCTACCGATACAAGCGCCTTCGCCTTGTTCCGCTCGAACTGCGCGAGCACTGCGGCGGTGTTGTCT
>WRFT01000013.1 GCA_009776385.1 Clostridia bacterium | reverse complement strand
CTATCAATTACTTAATACGCGCCTTGGGCGGCAATACGATTTTCTTCCTGTCCGATACGCGGTATTTTCGCGGCGTGGTAGCCATTTCCGACATTTGGAAGGAAATGGGCTGGAACGCGATTATCTATCTGGCGGCACTGGCCGGGGTGCCTAATGAGATTAGTGAATCGGCCACCATCGACGGCGCGTCACGCATGAAGTACGTGCTGCGGATTTCGCTGCCTTATATCATGCCCACAATCGTCATCATGTTTCTGTTGCGTATCGGCGGCATTCTCAACGCCGGATTTGAGCAAATCTATGCCCTGTACAACTCTTCGGTTTTCAGCGTAGGCGACATCATCGATACCTATGTGTACCGCACTGCCTTGACGGGTGATTTCAAGTTCGCCGTCGCGACCGCGGCGGGTATGTTCAAGTCTGTGATTGCCTGCATTTTGGTGGTAGCCACCAATAAACTGATGGGCAGGTTCGATCAGGAAACCTTGTTTTAGGAGGAATGCGGATGAGCAGCGAAAGTAAAACGAAGCAACCAAAGCGGCCGGTGCGTAACCGCATCAGGCAAAGCGCGGGAGACCGGGTGTTTGGCGCGGTAAACACGCTGGTGATGGTTTTGTTGTCATTAATAGCGCTTCTACCGGTGTTTTCGGTGTTTCTTTTATCGGTTACTCCCATGGCCGACGTACAGCGCAACCCCAACGCGTTTATCGTATGGCCCAGTCAAATCACCCTAAGCCATTTTGTCTGGCTGTTCAGGGGAAGCTCACGCTTGGTGGACGCCTACGTGATTACCATCCTGCGTACGGTGGTGGGAACTTTAGGCTGCTTGCTTGTAACGGTGCTCACCGCTTATCCCATGTCTAAAAAATTCCTGCCGGGCCGTAACGGGATAATGATGTTCTTCTTTTTTACGATGATCTTTACCGGCGGTATGGTACCTACCTATATTGTCGTCAACTCTTTAAAGCTAACCAATACGTTTTGGGCGATGATTCTACCCCCTCTGATGAGCGTCTATTACATGATCATTATGCGCACATTCTTTCAAAGCATTCCCGAAGAGCTGGATGAATCGGCCCGCATAGACGGAGCCAACGATTTTATCATTTTACTGCGCATCATCATGCCGCTGGCGCTGCCCACCCTGGCCTCCATTGGTTTGTTTTACGCGGTGTACCATTGGAACTCCTTTATGGACGTTATCATCTATTTAAGCGGCGGAAGCGCGCGCAGGCTATGGCCCTTACAAATGCTGCTTCGCGAGATTGTTATTAACAACAACATCGGTGAGCTGTCTTTAGGCGGGCTCGTTCAGGATGCGCGCCGGCCCAATGCGCAGGCCATCATCAGTTGTACCATTGTGGTCTCCTCACTGCCTATTATATGCCTGTATCCGTTTCTGCAACGTTACTTTGTCAAAGGCCTGATGGTAGGCGCCGTGAAAGGCTAAGATGCCATAACGACGGTACAATATCCGTGAACCCACGGATTTGTATATTGAAAAAACTAAGGAGGAAACACCATGTCCAAGAAGACTATTTCCCTGGTACTGCTGGCAGCGATGCTGCTAAGCATGTTAGCCTTCGCACCCGCGGCGTTGGCAGACGATGAGCCCGTGCTCACGGTTTACTACACCAAGGGCGGTTTTGAGGCGCCGCCGGAAAACGACACCATTAAGGCGGAAATGGAAAGAGCTACCGGCATCAAGTTTGAGTTCATTTCACCCGCCGAATATGCTACGGCGATGAACATGCTGCTAACAGAAGACCCTGCCGGTTGGCCCGACATCGTTTCATTCGTCACGCCGACCGACGCCTTCAGGTTCGTGGATGAAGACGCTCTGCTCGACTTGACCCCCTACATGCACCTGATGCCCGCTATCAACGAGTTGATCCCGCAGCGCGCGATGGATTACTACAAGGTGGACGGTAAGCAGATGGCCATTCCCAAGTGGACGACCACCAAGCGTTACAACCTGATCATGCGCGAAGACTGGCTTAAAAACTTGGATCTCGCGGTTCCGACAACATTGGAGGAGTTCCGCGACGTAGCGATGGCCTTCACGTTCAACGATCCTGACGGCAATGGCGAAAACGACACTTACGGCATCAGCGGCCTTGGGTTGGATGCCTTTGACTGGGTGTTTGGCGCGTACGGCGTCATCATGGGTGAAACCAACTGGAACGCACCCGATACGCATTGCAATATCTACTTTAAAGACATCGATGGCGTACTGGTACCCATGGCTACCCTGCCTGAGATGAAAGAAGCGCTGACGCTGCTGGCTTCCTGGTATGCGGACGGTATTATCGACCCGGAATTTGCCTCCCATACCGCCGGCATCTGGCAGGACAAAGGGGAAGCCAGCCGTTACGGCATCACCACCCACTGGTGGAACTGGGAGGCCCAGCGTGAAGTGGCCATCCGTAACACCGTACCCGAAGCTTCCCTCATCCGTGTCGCACCCCCGATCGGCCCGACCGGCTTGTCAGGGTTGCGCGCCGTGCCTGAAGTGGTATGCGCTATCGGCGTGATGGCTAACTCAAAGAATCCCGAATTAGCGGCTCGGTTCATGGACTATCTCCATACCGAGGAAGGCATGCTGACCTCTTATACCGGCGTACAAGGGCTGCACTGGGAGATCGTGGACGGCAAATACCTAACCACACCGCAGTTCGATTTAGACAACAAGTGGATCCAGTGGTACTTCCTGTTTGAGAACGAGCAACCCCTCTATAAGGTAGAGACCTATCTGGCGCCTTCCCGCCGCGGCGCGTTGGAATGGAACGTCATCCGTAACGATGCCGACGGGTTGGTCTGCCAGGCGCAGATGGATTACAAGGCTGACTTAACCGCGCTGTGTGCGGAAACCTTTACTCAAATGATCATGGGCCATAAGTCCTTAGATGATTTCGACGCCTTTATAACGGAATTCATGGCCAAGGGCGGCCAGGAGTGGACTGACCAGGTTAACGCGCTGTATAAAAAATAAGGGTTGACCGGTACCGGAGGAGGGGACTTCCCCCCCCTCCTTCCATGTAAAAGAAGAGCGGAAAAAGTAGTTTAGGTAAAGGAAGACCGAGGAGGAAACATTACATGAGCGTAACGCTTCGGGACAAATTCTTCGGTTGCATCTGCGGCGCGCATATTGGCTCGGCTATGGGCGCGGTTGTAGAAGGCTGGATGCATGAGCGCACCGAAGAGGTTTTCGGTACACTGGATAAGCTGGTGGCTTATGAACACTATAACAATGGTTGGGTGCGCGCTGCGGGGACGACGGAAGACGGCATCGACCGCCAAAAGCTGATGATTACCGCCATTATGGAAAAAGGCGGCCGTATCACCGCCGAGGATTTGCGTAAGATATGGGTACGCGACATCAATCCTCTCGCGCCGGGCGGCATCGCCGAACCATTTGAGGGAGAGCTTCTTAAAATATCTAAATCCAAGATTCCCGCCAGAGATATCGGCCGTTATTGTGATTATAACAATTTGGTCTCTTTCGCCCGCTCCTGCCATCCCATTGGCATGATTAACGCCGGTGATATTCAAGCCGCCATTGAGGATGCCATGGAGGTGGGGCAGATTTACCACTACACCAACAGCAGAGCCCTGCGTTGGGCCTGTGTTACCTCGGTGGGTATCGCCGCGGCGATGCTGCCGGACGCGACGGTGGAGAGTGTTTTAAAGGCAATCTTTGATAACCTCGATGAACGCGTGGCGTTCGGCGGCGCGGATGAGGTACATCGCGATTATGCCGGTATGTACATCGTGGACGAACTAAAACGCGCGTTGGATGTGACAAAGGACTGTGAGGACTTCCGCGAGTTGCGTGCCAAGCTGGACACGCTGTATTACGGGGTGGGTATGCCGTATGCCATGGCGTTTGCCAACGAAATCGTTACTAAAGGCGTGTGTGTATTCCGTATGTGCGGCGGGGATGTTAAAAAGGCTCTTATCACCGCAGTTAACTTGGGCAGGGATACCGATTGCGCCGCAGCTGTAGCCGGAGGGTTGGCAGGTGCGTTGGGCGGTTCCGGTTCAGTTCCAACCGAGTGGATTGAGCAGGTAGACCAAGCCACCGCTGAACACCGTTTTACCAACAGCAAACGTACGCTCCGGGGGAATGCCGACGGGCTTTACGGAGCGTTTCAAAATAAGCTCGCGTCCTATCGCCGGTACGCGGCGCAAATGGATATTGAATAGGAGGGAACGGGTATGAGCGTTACGCTTCGGGATAAGTTTTACGGCTGCATCTGCGGCGCCCACATCGGTTCGGCTATGGGCGCGATTGTGGAAGGATGGCCTTATCAAAAGGTTGTGGAGACTTACGGCGTGCTGGATAGGCTCGTGCCGTATGGGCATTATATGGATGGCACAACTAAAGCATCAGGAAGCACGGAAGACGGTGTAGACCGTCAAAAATTGATGATTACCGCTATTATGGAAAAAGGCGGCCGCGTAAACGCGGAGGATGTGCGTAAAGTATGGCAGCGGGATTTTAATCATGAGGCGCCCGGTAACATCAGCGAGCCGTTTGAAGGGGAACTGATGAAAATCGCACGAACACGGGTACCCGCCCGCGACTTAGGCAGGTTTTGCGATTATGCGGGCTTGAACAGTTTCGCGCGGGCATGCCATCCGCTGGGGCTAATTAACGCCGGGGATGTCAAAGGAGCGATTCAGGATGTGTTGGAGGTCGGCCAACTCTATCAAACCACCAATAGCCGGGGTTTAAAATGGGCCTGTGTCACCGCCGCCTCTATTGCCGCGGCTGCAAAGCCTGGCGCGACAGTAGACAGCGTGCTCCGGGCGATATTTGATAATCTGGATGAGCGTGCCCATGTTGAGGGGCGAGAAGACGGGTGGTACGGGGATTATGCGGGAATCAATCTGGTCGATGAGATCAAGGGCGCGCTGGAGTACACAAAGGATTGCCGGGATTTTAAGGATATGCGTGAAGCTTTCGATCCGTATTACAGCGGATACGGCATGCCATATAACATCAGTTATGCCAACGAAGTGGTCACCAAGGGCATATGCGTGTTTAAAATGACGAACGCCAACTTGAAAGACGCGATCATCGCCGCGTCCAATCTGGGGCGGGATACCGATTGTATCGCGGCTGTCGCGGGGGGAATCGCCGGCGCATTGGACGGAACCCGTCATCTGCCGTCTGAATGGATTGCGCAAGTAGACGAGGCAACCGCTGTCCTGCGCTATACGAACAACCGCCGCACGATGCGTGAGCATGCCGACGGCCTCTATTATGCCTTTAAAAACCGCCTTCAAAAAATGCGTGAGCAAGCGGATAGGATGGGTATCGCTTAGCGGTATTGGAGCCTTGAAAAGGCAGGCACAATTAACGTCATAATTAAAAACCTGTTATGCATCGTCATAGTACCGAATCTGTTCCGAACGCAGACTTTAGTGCCCGGGTATAACCCGGGCATTTTTCCATTTGCATATTCTTTTATGGGAAGTAAACTTGTCATTCGTTTCCGTCTGTATTAACATATTGGAAAATATAGTATGCGAAGAACTATCTGTCTTTACCTGTTTATAAAAGACAATGGCATAGCCGTGAAAGGGCATGTTATAAAAATATGAAAACGAGAAAAGGTAAAAAAAGAAAATCAGCAGTGATGGTTTCTGTATTAGTTATAATGATTGCGGTTGCTCTTTTTTTTCAATTCACTTCCTTTGGCTATCGTATGACAGTCTCACTGCGTGGTTTTGTTAAGGCGGCTCCTCATGTCTATATCCATCAAAACTTCACCGGAAATATAAATGAAGTGCTTGACATTGTTAACGAATCGAGGCAACGGGTTAACGGATACTTTGGAGAGATAAGGAGCAATCCAACCATTATTATCTGTGATGACTTGAATGTGATTAATAAGTTGGGCGGCGACCATGATACCATGACGGCAGTCATCTTTAATGTTTACAGCTATATTGTTGTTTCCTCCGAATACCTAAATACCGATATTGTTGCACATGAAATGACACATGCGGAAGTTCATAAAAGGTTGTTCAATGGGAAAATCGGGATGACATATCTCGTACCCACATGGTTTGATGAAGGCTTTGCGCTTCAAAATGATTACCGGGAAATATACAATGGGTATGCATGGATTACAGCGACCGACGACGGTAAAAATGGTGTTAACCTAAATGATATCAGCACGGCGGTGAAATTTTACGCGGGAGAAACCGAAGAACGCCGATACAGGTATATTGTCAGCAAGCATGAGTTAACGGGTTGGATTGAAAGGAACGGTACGGAAGCGTTATTTGAGTTGCTTGACAATGTAAATCAGGGTAAAAGTTTTAATGATTTATTCTTTGCAAACAGAGCGATATCACCTTAAGCATAACGGATAGTTTCCTTGCTTTCGTTGTCATAATAAGCCTTTATAAAGCTTGTTTTACAGTTAAGATTAGTCCCGGTGTTTGAATCAAACAGCCGTTTTATGATAGGATAGACTCAATGGGGAGGGCGGTCAACATGCTTTCGGATGCCGCGGTCTATATTGTCAGTAAATTGCAGCAAAACGGGTATGCGGCCTACGCGGTCGGGGGTTGCGTCAGAGACATTCTGATGGGTGTCGCGCCGCATGATTGGGATATCGGTACATCCGCAAAACCCGATGAAGTCCGGGAGTGTTTCAAGGGCGAACGCGTGATTGACACAGGCTTGCGTTTCGGTACCGTTACTGTGATGGTTCAAGACGTTCCCATTCAAATTACAACGTTCCGTTCAGACGGCGCTTATACCGATAACCGGCGGCCGGATAAGGTTGCTTTTATCACTGCTCTGGACGAAGACCTGGCTCGGCGGGATTTTACGATAAACGCCATGGCTATGGACATACAAGGGAATATCTTAGACCCGTTTGGCGGTCATGCCGACATCATGTCAAAAACGATACGCTGCGTGGGAGAACCGGATGAGCGGTTCAACGAGGATGCGCTGCGCATCCTAAGGGCTTTGCGTTTCTCCGGTGTTTTAGGATTTGATATTCACATAAGCACCGAACGGAGCATGCGCCGTTTAAAGGAATGCTTAAGATCATTGTCGGCGGAGCGTGTCGCCATGGAACTGGGAAAGCTGCTGATGGGAAAAAATGTGCAAAACGTGCTCATGCGTTTCCCGGACATTCTGTGCGTCGTCATTCCCGAGTTGACGCCGCTTATGGCGGAAACGCAAGATGTGTCGTAGATAGCCAGTTGGGTACATACAGCGCGTGCGGTGGGAATTGCGCCAAAAGACCCGCCTATTCTATGGGCCCTCCTGTTGCATGGCATTCATGAATCGGACTCGTACGCGGATGAGGCCGGATGCTTCCAAGCAAACGGGCAGGTCACACCGCGAATGGGGCCATCGGCAGCGCAGCGTATACTCAGACGGCTTAAACTGGATAACAGAACCATTGCAACGGTCGATGCGCTTATCATGAACCATTCAAACAGGTTGGATAGTAAAATAGCCGTGAAACGCTGCCTTAACCAAATAGGACCGTCCTTATTTAATAGCTTGTTGGACTTTATTCAAGCGGGTAAAGCGGCTGAAATGTTTGATATGGCGCCTCTTGAATCGGATAAAGTAAGCGCGGCGCGCGCTTACTATCATGAAATCATACAAAACGGGGAGTGTTACGCCTTAAAGGATCTGGCTGTCAGCGGGCAGGACTTAATGGCGTTGGGCATACGGGGCGAGCGGCTGGGAAACACGCTCAGACTGCTTTTAGGGTATGTTATGGAAGACGCCATACCCAACACACGCGCGGCGTTACTTCATAAAGCAGCAGGTATTGAGTAAAACCGGATGCGATAAAATCCAACGGTGATCATCCTGCTGTAGTTTGGTAAACTCGACGCGGTTGCCGCCCTGTGATATAATCACGCCGGTTATGTGTCTCCTGCTTAAGGTTACATCGGAAGGGGTGTTACGCATGAAAAAAACGATCAGGTACCATCTTATTATCAGGAGGGTCGTTTTTTAAGAACCCTCCGAAAAACGGAGGATAGCTCATGCGCCAAAAAAGAATAAATATCAAGAAATTTGTATCGTATTACAAACCTTACAAGGGGTTGTTAGCCGCCGATCTCTTCTCCTCGGTCATGGTTGCGGCCTTAGGTCTCATGCTTCCGCTGTGCGTGCGTTACGTTACCAACGATATTCTGAAGCTCGGCTCAGAAGATGTTTTGCCGGGTATTTTACGCGTAGGTGCCTTGATGCTGGCCATTATCACCGCTAAGACCTGTTGCGGTATTTTCTTTGATTACAAAGGCCACGATATGGGCGCGAAGATCGAGCGTGACCTGCGAAGTGAGCTTTTCACGCACTACCAGAAACTCCCGTTTAGTTTTTATGACCGGCGAAATACCGGGGAACTGATGTCACGTATGGTAAATGACGTGCATGATCTGTCGGAAATATACCATCATGTGCCTGAAATGGTATTAAACCTGACGATTCAGGTTGTTGGCTCTGTCGCAATCCTCTTGTCGGTCGATTGGAAGTTGGCGTTGGTAGCCTTGGCGACCGTACCTGTCATGACAGTGTTTTCAGTGGTATTTACGCGCAGGCTGCAAAAGTCATACAAGATAAACCACGAACGCATCGCCGATATCCATGCGATAGTACAAGAAAACCTGTCCGGTATCCGTACGGTGAAGGCACTGGCTTGTGAAAACACGGAAATGCTTCGTTTTAATACAGGCAATGCCCAATACTATCAAAGCCGGTCAAGCATATATAAAAGCGAGGCGTTGCTCTATGCGGTGCTGGAGCATTTTTTGACGCCTTTTATCACCATAGCCATCGCCATCGCCGGCGGCATATGGATTTCGGGCGGTACGCTTGATATAGCCAACTTGCTTTTATTTATTATGTACGCCGCTTACTTAACCGAGCCGGTCCCCAGGCTCGTCTCGATCATTCCGTACTATCAGCAAGGGTTTACGGGTTACGCCCGATTCCGGGAAATCATGGAAACCGTTCCGGAGGTACAAGACACGGAGCATGCCGTTCCGTTAGTCGTCAAAGAGGGGCGCGTCACGTTTGATAATGTTTCATTCCGGTACAGCGAGGGGCGCGAGTTTGTTCTGCGTGACATCAATTTAGAAGTGAAACCCGGCGAAACCGTGGCGATTGTCGGGCATTCCGGCATCGGTAAAACGACCCTCTGCTCCTTAATTCCCCGTTTCTATGATGTCAGCGGCGGCAGCATCCGTATCGATGGAATGGATGTCAGGGATGTCACCCAAATGTCACTCCGCCGTCAGATAGGCATGGTCAGGCAGGAAACCTTCCTGTTCAGCGGAACGGTAATGGAAAATATATGCTACGGGAACCCCGAAGCCACGCGGGAGCAAGCCATTCAAGCTGCAAAGCAGACAAACGCGCATGGCTTTATCATGGACCTGCCGGATGGTTACGAATCAGACATCGGGCAGCGCGGGGTTAAGCTTTCCGGAGGGCAGCAGCAGCGTATCAGCATTGCGCGCGTATTTCTCCAAAATCCTCCGATCCTCATTTTCGACGAGGCGGTTAGCGCGTTGGATTACGAAAACGAAAAAGCCATTATGGACAGCCTTAAAACGCTCGCCAAGGGACGTACGGTCTTCATCATCGCCCATCGCTTAAGCATGGTGCGAAACGCCGACAGGATCATCGTTTTAGGAGAGGAAGGCATTATCGAGCAAGGTTATCATGTTTCTTTGTATGCGCTGGACGGCCATTATACCGCGTTTTGCAAGGCACAGGAATCGTAGCGTACTGAAGTTGTTCACATACATGAGCTTGAATGATGTAAAATTATATGACGTTTAAACCGATGCGGGGGCGCTCGTGCGAGCGGTTGTGTTACCGGGTATAAACGTCATATCCATCATCTCATCGGCGACGGCACGCCGTGTTGTGATCATCGTATGCAGCATCTGCGCCGCCCGTCGTCCCATCGCGCCCTTGGGGTGAGCTGCCGTGGTGAGACGAAGCCGCCCGTACAACGTTAACCGGGCATCATCCAACCCTGTGATAGACATGCCATCGGGTACCGTAATACCGTCACGCAACAATGTAATGGCCAAATAGTGGGCGAAATAGTCGCTGTAACATACCATCGCTGTAGAATCCAAAATGGAAGTGCGGTAGGCGTTATAAAGATTATCAAACACATATTTCCGGTCTCGTGTCGTCAGCAACAGCACACGGTCGTCGTCATAATCGAGCCCTTTTTCGCGTAATCCGTCAACGTACCCCTGATAACGCGAAATACCCTGTATCTGCGTCATACAGAAGATGCCGCCGATCCGCGTATGCCCCAATTCGGCAAGATGCCCTACCATGTGTTTGATGATATCCCGGTCATTCACTAATAAATGCGACGCGTGTACGCCCGCATGGTAGCCGTCCGTAAAAACTAGGGGTATGCGTAATTTGGCAAGCTTATGATACAGATCCATATTGGGTGTCGGCAAACCCGTCACGATGCCCTCAATGATTAATCCGTCCAGCTTTTCATTAAGCATCTTCAACAAGCAAATTCGCTCATCGCGAGCCGATTCTTCGCAGGGCAGCGCGTACACTTCATAGCCATCTGCATCCAACTGTGACGCGATGCCCTGTTGTAACGGTTCAAACATATCATACGCATCCGCCAAGCGTATGACGCCTACACGATTGTAAATGCGCCCTCTGTAGAGCGAGGCGCCGCCTGTCAGCAAGGAACGTTTGCCTTGCTGACGTTCAATTAAGCCATCCGTTTCCAAAGAAGCCAAAGCCTGGCGCGCTGTGGCGCGTGATACCGAAAAACGCGAAACCAGTTCGTTTTCCGATTCAAGCATGCCCTTTTCATCGTAACACCCGCGCTCGATTCGCTCCCGTATATACTGTGCTATCATACGATGCTTCACTTTCATCGTTTCCTTCTCCCGTTCTTAATATATTGAATCATAACATATTATTTGCCAACATGTCTATACAAGATAAAATAAATTTTATATTTTCTCCGCTTACATATTGACATAATGCATAAATGAGATTATTCTTCCGGTAAATCGAATGAAATGAACGCCAACTTGTTCTGACAATTTAAGCATCGCGTTCAAGCCTTTATAAGCAGAGCATGGGTTGCCGGAGCGGTGGCGTAGCACCGGTGATACCGGAGGGGAGTGGAACCGCGTGGATCATCTCACTGTAACCGTCGGGTTAAAAAGCAGGCGCAGGTTCTTTCTCAAACTCAGGCGTCAAACCGTTATTCAAATCATGGCGCTATCGGGTCTGGCATGGATGATTATATTTAACTACATTCCCATGGCGGGCATTTATGTGGCCTTCTCCGATTACAACGTAGCCAAACCCATGTTCTCGGCACCCTGGGCCGGGTTTAAATATTTCGAACAATTCCTAAACGACGCGAAAATCTATGAAGCCTTAACCAACACATTGGGCATCAGTATACTAAACATTGTCATCGGTTTTCCCATACCGATCATCTTTGCCATTTTATTAAACGAGCTTAACAGCGTACGTTATAAACGCATCGTGCAAACGGTGTCCTATTTGCCTCATTTCGTATCATGGGTTATTCTCGGCGGTTTTATGATTAACTGGACATCTGAAACAGGCTTGATTACCGATTTAATTAAGAAGGTCGGCCTCGTACCGCCGCGCCTTGGTCTGTTGGGCGACCCGGATTATTTCTGGGGGCTGGCGGTTGGCAGCGTCATTTGGAAAGAAATGGGTTGGAATGCCATCATATACATTGCGGCCATCGCCGGTATCAATCCGGAGTTATTTGAAGTGGCTACCATTGACGGCGCGAACCGGTGGCAGCGCATCTTGCATATCACGCTACCCAGCATAAAAGGAACCATCGCTATTTTGTTTACACTTACCGTCGCCAGGCTTCTCGATTCTAACTTTGAGCAGATTTTTGTTTTATACAATACGCTTAACGCGTCACGCAGTACAGTGGTAGATATTTATGTCTACCATGTGGGTATGCGGTTGGGTCGTTTTTCCTATGCTACGGCTGTCGGGCTTTCACGCTCTATCGTAGCCCTTATTCTGTTGATTATTTCAAACAGGGTCTCAGATAAACTAACCGGCGTGTCTTTCATCTAGCCGAAGGAGGGTAAAGCGCGTGCATAAAGGCGGCAAGGTATTCAACATAATTAACATCACCTTGATGACGTTGATTTTATTTATAACGCTATATCCCTTTTGGTATGTCTTTGCCGTTTCATTCAACGAAGGAAAAGACGCGGCCCGCGGTGGAATTTACTTTTGGCCCAGGATGTTTACTCTGGAAAATTATGAGGCGGTTTTCCGTAATAAAGACCTGACAACCGCTTTTACCATCAGCATATTACGAACGATTGCGGGCACGGTCGTCAATGTTCTCTTCACCGGGATGGTTGCCTACGCCATGTCTAAAACACATTTAATCGGTAGAAGAATCTATATGCTTCTGGGAACCATTACCTTGTTTTTCGGCGGCGGGCTCATTCCCTATTTCCTGTTAATACGGGACCTGGGGTTAAAAAACAACTTTTTGGTTTACATACTCCCGGCTATGTTCAACTTTTACAACATGATTATCATGATGACTTTCTTCAAAGAACTGCCCGGTGAGTTATGCGAATCGGCGGAACTGGACGGAGCCGGGGATTTGCGTATCTTCCTGTCTATTATACTGCCGCTTTCCAAACCGATTTTGGCAACAATGGCGCTGTTTGCCGGTGTTTACCACTGGAATGATTTTTTCATGGCCGTCTTGTTCATCGACAGAAGGGAACTCCTGCCCATTCAAACCGTGCTGTTTAAAATCGTTGCCGAGGGTGAGGCGCAAAGAATGCTGTCCCGTCTTCCTTCCGCGGTAGCGATAAGACGTACCCTCACGTCCGAGGCCATTAAGCTGGCCACCATGGTGGTTACCACCGTACCGGTCATATGCGTGTATCCCTTTCTGCAAAAATACTTTGTCAAGGGAATGCTGATCGGCTCGGTTAAAGGATAACAATAAAAGGAGGAAGGAAAATGAAACGGTTATTGCTTCTATTGTTGGCCGGAACGCTAGTGCTTTCGATGCTGCCTTTAATTGGCATCGCGGAAGACACCCAAGGAACATGGGAAACGGACCTCACCCCAATTACCTTCGACGTATACTTCAGCGAGAGTTGGTGGTACGACGAATGGACTACCGATCAACCTACCCGATCCAGCACCTATATCACGGAAAAGACGGGCGTGTCGATTAACTTTATCGCCCCAACCGGCGACAGGGATGAAGCGACCCAAAGAATGATCGCCGGAGGCGATGTGTACGACATTATGCTCTTTAGTGTCTATGATCCGTTTGTAAAGGGCCTGGAAGAAGCCGGTCTCCTGCTGAATCTTTTAGACCTCGCGGACACGTATGACAAAACTTTCTACGATGTCGTAGCGCCCAGTCAAATTGGCTGGTTTAGCAGCGCACCGGGTGTCTTGTACTCCTATCCCAACTTTGCGGACGCGTTTGAACAAGCCATGGCGATGCCGGACTCTGCGAAACGCTTTTTATCCGGTGACGCGGGTGTGGGCGTCCGTAAAGATATCTATGATGCTCTCGGACGTCCTGATATGACCACCATAGACGGATTCCTCTCCACGCTCGCGGCGGCTCAGGAGCTGTATCCGGAGGTGGACGGACTCCCGCTTATTCCTATTCATTTAATGTTTGAAGGAAATGGCTGCCGTGTATTGGACAGTTATCTTCCCCAGTTCCTGGCGCAGCCTATCACGGATGAGAACGGCATGTTTGACCGTTTTTCCGATCCGGCCTATATCGACTGGCTCAAGGCATTCAGAAAGGCCTATGATTTAGGGTTGATTTCCAGAGACAGTTTTACCGACAAACGGGAACAGGTAGAAGAAAAACTGTCCTCAGGGCGGTATTTTATGGTAACCATGGGCGCTTCGGACTTGGCCATGGTTAATAACGATTTGTATGCTGTCCGCGGCGGCAAAGATACCGGCGTCTGGTATGAGGTAGCCGAAGCGTTCCATAACCCCGCCGGCGACGCGCCTCATCTTCATGATAAAATACTCTTGGACGGATGGAAAAACCTCTATATTTCAAAAAACTGCAAGGACCCCGCCAGAGCCATAAGGTTCCTGAATTACGTCATGGGTGAGGAAGGCCAGCGTGCGATATGGTTTGGTATTGAAGGCGTAACGTACGATGTGATAGACGGCGCGGATGTCTTTAAGCCATTTGTATATGACGGCAGTGTTTCATGGGAAGAACTGGTAGAAAAATACTTTGTTTACGGACAAAACTGGGCGTTTTGGAATAATAACCTGCAAAACACTTTCGCGCGTCCGGAAGAATGGCGCCCGAAGGATGGTTTTGATCAATACGGCGCGCAGAATATGTATTTCAGAACAGAGCTGGAGGGAACCTATTCCATCGATTCTACGCTTTTCCCGGACGAGGCTCTCATTGATGAACAGGTCGGGTTGGAGTGGGGAACGACCCTTCCTAAATTAATAATGGCCGAGTCGGACGAGGCGTTTGATACCATTTTGAATGCGTTCCTCAAGTTACGTGATGAGATGGGGTATGATCGTGTCTTGGCGTTGCGGTATGATATTGTCCAGGCTAACAGAGAAAAACTCGGGATCAAATAAAGTATTATGCTAAAAGATCACGGCGGTTCCGCGTCTGAAGCGGAGCCGCCGTGATGATTGGGATGGGATGGTGGACGAGTTGTCGAATCAACCCCTGATGCGCGTCGGCGCGGACTATTACCCGGAGCATTGGCCAAAAGAACGCTGGGAAACTGACGCAAAGCTCATGCAGAAAGCCGGATTTAATGTCACCCGTATGGCGGAGTTCGCCTGGGCGAAGCTGGAACCGGAGGAAGGGTGTTTCGATTTTGATTGGCTGGAGGAAGCGGTCAGCTTCTTTGCGACGTACGGCGTACAGACTATTCTATGCACGCCGACGCCAACCATGCCCAAATGGGTATATGATAAGTACCCGTGCAGCGTAACCATAGACGAGTACGGGCACCCGATACCGTTTGGTAACAGGCAAAACAACTGTTTTACGGACAGCGTGTACAGAGCCTTGTCCCGCCGTATAACGCAGGAGCTGGCCT
>WRFT01000012.1 GCA_009776385.1 Clostridia bacterium | reverse complement strand
GCGCCAGCAGCGGAAGAGTCCCCAAAATGGTCAGCAGATAGTGATGAGGCGTTTCCGCAAGTGTCACGCCGGACAAGAATGTGCTTAATCCGCTGTAGGGCGCTTTCCCCATTTGACATAAAAGGCTTTGGATGTTCAAGCGCCCGTCTTTATCGCGCCGAAGCGCTTTCAAATGTGCTTCCCAATCCTCCGGAACACCGCGGCATCGCCGGAGCATGGCATACAGCATCTCTTCGCCGACGGAAGTCTGACAGGCGTTTATCCGATGAAAAACATCATCCATGTTCAAATCGTTCCATGTGATGTCATCCACCGCGGACTCGTCCGGATGATTCATCGCGCAGCGTACCCAGTACGCGTTGACGCTTTCCATGTCGGCGCGCTGTTTCGGCGGCTGCCCGAACTGCCGTTCAAGCTCGGTACGACGCGCCTTAACTTGTTTATTCGTCGCGAAAAAACCATAGACGACGGACAGGCAAAACAAGGCGGTCAAAATAATCAGCAGTTCCATAAACGGCTCCCTTCGTACGTATAAATCATATCACAGGATTATCCGCGTGGCTAGCCGATGCATGCATCGACGCCGCGCCGGCAGGCTGTTACGGTGATGGAATGAACTAAGCACGGCTCATTTGTTGCTTTTCATAGGCAAAACATGTATGATAGACAAGCAATACGAAGGGGATACAGTTTATTAGGAAGAGTGTATGGATAATTTAATCAAGCCCCTGTTACAATACTTAAAAGCCTTAAAAGATGCTCCGGAAGAAGCCGTCATTCCCGAAGCGTTTACATCCGATGCGTATAAGTCTTTGGGTAAGGCTGCCGAACAGCTTAAAAGACGCGTCCGGTTGCTTGCGCGCGACGCGGAAGCCGGGAAAAAGAAATCTTTATTTTTGGAACGCGCCAATGAGCTGATTACCCACGTTACCATCGGCGGCGCGCAAAAAGTGATGGTGTTCGACGGCGAATCGGGAAAACCCCTTTATATGAATAAATCCGCGGAAATAACCATTCGCGTCATCCCCGGGTTCTTTCACGCCATGGCAAGGCTTGCCGCCGAAGGCGTGGCGGGCGCTGAGGAAGAAACGATGATTTCTTTCAGGCAGGAAGAGCGGACGCGTTACTATACGGTGACACCTTACCGGCTCATTTGGGGAGGCAAACCCGCTTGCGCAACGGTCGCGCATGATATTACGCACGAAAAAGAAAGAAAAGAAGCGCTGGAACACGCAACCGACCGTGACGAGCTGACCGGCATGTATAACAGGCACGCGGGCCTGGGAATAGTCAACGCTTGGGTGGAACAGGGCAAGCGGTTCACGCTTTGTTTCTTTGATTTGGATAATTTAAAATACGTCAACGATGTATACGGATACAGCGAGGGCGATAATTACATTTCCGATTTTGCCGGCATGCTCGTCCACGCGTACGCGGATGGCGTGGCCTCCCGTTTGGGCGGTGACGAGTTTATGCTGTTGGTGCCCGAGTTACCCTTCGGCGAGGTGGAAGAGCGCATCCGCAAGTTATGTCTGTCCTTCCAAAAGGGTAAAAAGATATACCAAAGACGTATCAGCTTCGGATGTGTTCCATCAGACATCGAGCAAGGCGTGACGCCAAAGCGGCTTCTTTCGCTGGCGGACGGCAGGATGTATGACGAAAAACGACAGAACAAAATCAAACGATCCGAGTAATCTGCGGGCGGACAATGCACCGGGAGATGGCATCATGGCGGAAGAACCGGTCACCCAAACCATTGGGAAACAGAAGAATATCGCGCTCATCGCGCACGACGGCATGAAGAAGGAGATGCTGGAGTGGTGCGGTTGGAATAAAAGCCTGCTGCAAAAGCATTTTCTGTGCGGCACAGGTACTACCGCGGCGATGATATCTTCTAAAATAGGGCTGCCTGTGCGCGCGTATCACAGCGGGCCGTTGGGCGGCGATCAACAAATCGGCGCCAAAATCGCCGAGGGCGCCATCGATCTGGTGGTCTTCTTTTCAGACCCGCTCAGCGCGCAGCCCCATGACCCGGATGTCAAAGCGCTTTTACGCATCGCGGGCGTATACGATATCCCCATCGCCACAAACAGGGCTTCGGCGGATTTTATGATCACCTCTCCCTTGATGGATAACGAGTATAACCACCGTACCATTCATTTTAAACGCGCAACCAGAGATTTTAAAATACGGCATTAAGCAAAACGACGCGGGCGGCGGGGTGTCCTAATATGGAAGCGGTAAAGCTTTTTTAGTTGCATGTTCTATTCTTGTAATGACACTCTCACGAACGACCAATTCAACACCAACTTGTGTTTTTAAACAAGCCTGGTCGGTCTCTTCAACCATCTGGATTAACCTGCGGACAGCGGTTGCGCCGATGGTGCCCTTTGGCACACTGATGGTCGATAGCGTGGGATTCACAACCTGACACACCGGCACATCATCCATGCCGATAACAGAAGCATCCTGCGGCAAACGCATTCCCAGCGTTTTCATCGCGCGGGATGCTCCGACAGCCATGATATCGTTGGCAGCGAAAAAAGCCGTTGGCAAATTGCCTTGCCGTCCTTCCAGCAGCATTTGCATATCACGGGCAGAACCATCCATTGTAGGTTCTACAGGAAATCTATCGGTATCCAACGGTTTTATGCCATGTTCGGTTAACGCGGCCTGATAACCTAAACTTCTGTCACGCATGTTGTTAAAGTCAATGCTGGAGATAATGATGCCTACTCTTTTGTGTCCGTGATCCAATAAATGTCTTGTTGCAATATAGCCTGCCTCAAAATTGTTCATGACAACAGTATTCACATTTTGATGGTGAAACAAACTGTCAAGCACTACCATAGGAACATTGGTCCTTTGAAAGAGGGCAAGTGTTTTTTCATTCATTTCCGTACCTAATAAAAGCAATGCCATGCTGTCGTCGCGAACGATGGAGTCGATCCGCGCTTGAGCATCGATTCCCTCATATAGATTAATATAGGTTATGAGTAGCTCATACTGATTTCGTTGACATTCCTGCTCAATGCCTGCGATCAGTTCAGAAAAGAAGGGCGTATCCATGATGACCAAGCCATGTACTCTTACGATGGCAAGTCGTATGGTTCTACGCAATTTTCTGGTCGGAGAACGCTTATATCCCATTTCTTTGGCAATGGCTAGGACACGCTGTCCTGATTGGGAGGATACCTGACGTTTTCCCGATAAGACATTGGATACCGTTGCAAGTGAAACATTGGCGGCCTTTGCGATATCATGAATGGTAGGTTTCGCTTGCTTTTTAATCAACATAAGGCCCCCTGCTTTTCAAAACACTTGATATCTATCAGTATACTGTTCTGATAGAATCGCGTCAAGTAAAATAAAAATTAAATTTTACTGTTGACAGTAGTAATATTCACTGGTAAAGTGTACGCATCTGATAAATGCAAGCATATATTTTGTATGCCTGCTGCAAATCGATAATGATGAAGGAGGTACAATCCATGAGGAAACTGCTTAGCGTTTTACTTCTCTGCTGTCTGATGACATCGATTCTCGGCATGCCCATCGTATCCGCCGAAGAGCCCTATCATATTACAATGGCCTATGTCGGTAACGAGCAGCCGGATATGGACAAGGTAGTCGTTGCGATTAATGAACTAACATTGGCAGAATTAAACATGACATTCGACGTTATCCAGCTTGGTTGGGGTGAATATGCGCAGCGGCAGCAGCTGATGCTGACCGGCAATGACGACCTTGATATCTTTTCGGTATTTTTCCAGCATGCAATCGGTTATATCAACAACGGCTATCTGGTGAATGAAGCGGATTATATCTACGAATATGGCAAGGGTATTATAGACTTTATGGGCGAGGATGTGGCGACAGGCGGTGCCGTGAACGGCTTCATTTATGGCACTCCGGCTAACAAGGAATCGGCGAGCCTGTCGGGTATCGTTATGCGCAAGGACGTTGTAGATAAGTACGATATCGATGTTACCTCCATACAAACATACGAGGATCTGACACCGGTCTTTGAAAAAATCCACGCCGGTGAACCAAACATGATTCTGCTGGCTGGTACAAACCTAGTCAATCAGGTAGAGTCCTGGGATCTTCTGTTTGACGGTTTTGGTGTCCTTTCCGACGGCGGTCAATCCACCACAGTGGTCAACCGTTACGAAACCGATGAGTATGTGCGCCGTGTGAGCCTCATCCGCGAGTGGTACGAAGCTGGGTATATCATGCTGGATGCGGCTACCACCACCGAATCGTCCAGTAACTTAGTCAAAGCGGGCAACACGTTTGCTTATCTTTCCCCCATCAAACCTGGTTTCCTAATCCAAGAAGAAAAGGTAACCGGGTATGAGTTAGTCACTGCTTATATTGAAAACGCCAACTATCTTTACTCCTCATCCGTGAACTTCTTCAACTGGGCGATTGCCGCCAACAGCAAAGATCCGGCAAAGGCTATGCAGTTCCTCAATTTTGCTTATACTAATTCCGATTTTATGAACTTAATCAACTGGGGTATTGAGGGTGAGCACTATGTCTTTGTTGATGAATCAAAGACAATCATTGACTTTCCTGAGGGAGTTGATGCGATGAGCGCTCGTTATAACCTCAACATCGGCTGGCAGCTGCCTAATCAGTTCATCGCCCATGTTTGGAACGGCAATCCTCCCGACATTTGGGCACAGTATCAAGCGTTCAATGATTCGGCTACAAAGTCAAAGGCATTTGGTTTCATCTATGATTCCAGCAGTGTGATGGATGAACTTGTAGCGCTTAATAATGTCGCGGATCAATACCTGAATGCGTTAGCAACCGGTTCCGTGGATCCTGTTACTGTGCTGCCGCAGCTTAACGCCGCCCTATACGCGGCCGGCTTACAAAAGGTGATAGACGAAAAGCAAGCCCAATTAGATGCCTGGTTAGCGACGAGGTAATCTCACAACAAGGGAGGAGTCTCCGGCTTGGGGGCTCCTTCCTTGTTTATTTTAGTATTCCGGACAGTCATGTTGGATGTTTTATCGGGAGGAGATACTTTAAGTGGTACAGCAAAACAGGATGCCGCGAAAAAAAGGCTTTGCCGAACGATATGGCAAATGGCTGCCGCTCTATGTCATGTTTATACCAGGCGCGATTTATCTGTTTATCAATAACTATATCCCGATGGCAGGGTTGATTATTGCTTTTAAGCGAGTCAACTTCAGCATCGGCATCTTAAATTCGCCTTGGGCCGGATTGTCCAACTTTAAGTATCTGTTTGCGACGAATGACGCTTGGCTTATCACACGGAACACCTTGCTGTATAATCTTGCTTTCATGGTTTGCAACACAATATTTGGTGTGTTATTTGCCATTTTCATCTGTGACTCTGCGGGAAAACGTGTTAAAAAACTGTACCAGTCCATCATTCTGTTCCCCTTTTTAATGTCGATGGTCATCGTGGGATACATAGTATTCGCCTTATTCAGCATGCAGTATGGAATCGTTAATAAAAGCATTTTGCCGGCATTAGGTAAAAGTCCCGTTTACTGGTATAATGAAGCCCAACATTGGCCTGCCATTTTAACCTTCGTGAATACATGGAAGGTTGTGGGTTACGGTTGTTTAATTTATATCTCCTCAATCAATGGCATTGATACAGAGCTCTATGAGGCAGCAGCTCTTGATGGTGCGAACAAATGGCAACAAATTCGGCATGTTACCCTTCCGGCCCTGGTTCCGCCCATTATTACACTGACGCTGTTGGCGGTAGGCCGCATCTTCTATTCGGATTTCGGCCTCTTTTATCAAGCCACGCGCAATTCTGGAATGCTCTATTCAACAACGAATGTCATTGATACCTATGTATATCGCGGACTTGTCACGCAAGGCAACATCAGTATGTCTTCTGCTGCCGGTTTTTATCAATCCATTGTTGGCTTTACATTGGTACTGTCAGCCAATCTGGTTGTGCGAAAAGTCAGCCGTGAGAACGCGCTGTTTTAGTGCAAAAGAAGGAGGCATAAGATGAATCGCCAGCCGCTTACTTACAAAATCATCATCCATGTCGTCATGATGCTGGTGGTCGCCGCGATCATATTGCCGTTCCTGCTTTTGTTCCTGTCATCTATCACGGAAGAGGCGACTCTTTTGACCTATGGGTACTCTTTTTTCCCGCGGAAAGTTTCGTTGGAGTCGTATAGCTACATTTTTCGTTCAAGTGACAAGATTCTGGGCGCTTACGGAATGACTATTGCTATCACGGTTGTCGGCACATTACTGAATATAACATTATCCACATTGATGGCTTATCCCCTCTCGCAACGCAACTTACCCTTTGGCAAAATTATGACCTTTTACGTGTTTTTTACCATGCTTTTTTCCGGCGGACTCGTTCCTTCATATATTATGTGGACACGGTATCTTGGTGTGAAAGATACATTTTGGGGATTGATATTGCCTTCTTATCTTGTTAGTGCCATGAATGTTTTAATGATACGAACCTATTTCCGTAACAGTATACCCGAAGCGCTGTATGAAGCGGCGCGCATTGATGGTGCAGGACAGTTTCGTGTTTTTCGTAGCATTGGGCTGCCGCTCGGGAAGCCTATTTTAGTGACGATGGGCACCTTTGCCGCATTAACCTATTGGAATGATTGGATGAACGGTCTTTATTATATTGCTAAACGTACGGATTTATATGGGATACAAAGTGTTTTAAATAAAATGGTAACGGATCTTCAGTTTTTAACCAGCGGCACTATGTCCGGCTATGCATCGGCGGAATTGGCAAGGGTACCCTCAACCGGAGTACAGATGGCAATCGCCTTTGTGGCGATATTGCCGATTTTGGTGATGTTCCCATTCTTGCAAAAGTACTATCAGAAAGGCATCGCTTTGGGCGCGGTGAAGGGGTAAGGACATGAAATATTCTGTGAAGGATCCGGTAAAAAGACCATTTCTTTTTACTGTCCCGGAAAAGAAAAAGTTCCGTGTCATTGTGCATACAGATTGCAAAAATGAGGCAGACGATCAGTTTGCGCTGGCTCACCACCTTATGACGCCGAAGTTTAATATAAGAGCCGTTATTGCCGGGCATTTCGATTTTTTAAGTGAGCGTCGGTATGGGGCAAAGGGT
This sequence comes from Clostridia bacterium, assembly GCA_009776385.1. GTDB lineage: Bacteria > Bacillota > Clostridia > Christensenellales > Aristaeellaceae > WRFT01. The sequence goes on along the minus strand of WRFT01000012.1, from coordinate 8,290 downwards.
CTGACGACCCGGGCAAGTTATGACGAGATCATCCGTGTGATGCGCTTAATGGACATGGAAGATACCTGCCCTGTTTACATGGGCGCGACCATGGGTATGGCGGATGAACAAACGCCCGTGTTCTCGGAAGGAGCCGATTGCATCATCCGGGAAGCGATGAGTGAAGATGAGCGGCCTCTATTTGTCGTTTTCCAGGGAGCTATTACCGATCTTGCATGCGCATATTTGAAGGAGCCTCGTATCGAAGAGCGCCTTACTGCCATCTGGATTGGCGGCGGCATATGGCCGGACGGAGGAGACGAGTTTAATCTCATGCAGGACATCCACGCTGCGAACATTGTATTCGCCAGTGATATAGCATTATGGCAGGTCCCCAAGGATGTGTACAAGCAAATGGGTGTCACTTTGGCGGAACTGCAGGTTCGTTGCGCTCCTTATGGTGCGATCGGAAAGTATCTGTTTGAACAAATGGTTGAGTTTAATAATATGCTGGCGGATTTTGTTGGAGACTGGCCTCATGGAGAAAGTTGGGGATTGGGAGATCAGGCGACGGTTAGCTTATTGCTTGAAGAGCAGCAGCGTTGTAATTATGTTATGCGTGATGCACCGCGTGTGAATCCGGTTGATATGGCTTATATTCACGATACCGGATACCGCCAAATACGCGTGTATCATACATTGGATACACGCCAGACCATGGAAGACTTTTATGCCAAGCTGCAGCTCTGTTTCCCTTGTAAATAGAAAGGATATACCATGATCGAAAAACTGTGGCAGGTTCCCTGCACGGAAGTATCACATCCGTATTTACAAGCAGGATTTCGGTGTGAATTTGCCAAGAACGGATATGTGGAAGACGAGTACTTCTTTTCCGGCACAGCAAATGTATATGCGGAAGAACCCGAAGGAACCGCTAAAATCATCTATGAGAGAGCGCCCTATTGTACCCGTTTTTTGCTGCGTCGCCCCGAGGACACTCGTCAATTCAGCGGCAATGTGGTATTGGAAGTTCTTAACGCTACGGCCAACATGGACATCGATCGGATTTGGGTGAATAGCTGGAAGTACTTTACGCGCAACGGTGATATCTATGTAGGTATTACCAGTAAGTCCTCCGTACTAGGCACGTTAATGGCTGCCGATGCCGGGCGATACGCGCCTTTATGCTGGGATAATCCTTTGCCGCAGCGCGAGAAGCCAAAACAAATGAATATGTTTGGTTTTGACGAACGGTATGAGTGGGGATTGTTTTGGGATATGTTAACGGATTTGGCATCAGCACTCCGATCTTCTGATGGGATATTACAGCCATATGGTACATCAAGAGTATATTTAACAGGTTGGTCTCAATCGGCAGGTTATTTGTCGCGCATGGTGCATACATTCCCCGATAAAGCCTATGCTCTGTTTGATGGCTTTATGGCAGCCGGCGGGGGAGGCTGGATGCAACCTTTGAATGCGTATGAGCCAATGAATACGCCAAAAATGTTTGCCGGTGGAAAAGCGCCAACCGTATCTATGCATGCAGCTAAGCCCTATATCGCTCTTAATACGCAAAGCGAAATGAATTGGGTAAACTTTGCAGGCGATAGTCATTGCCCCGGAGCGCTGTTTCGTGTCTACGAAATAGCGGGGGGCAGCCATGACACCAAATACAGCCTAATCGATTATTATCAGGAGGACATAGATACTATCCGCATTGGCAGAATGCCAAAATTCGAGGGGACTGATGGGGAGCCAAGCGATTATCCTTACGAACCGCTGTTTAACGCCGCATGGAGAAACTTGTTTGTTTGGGTACGGGACGATGTTCCCGCACCATGCGCCCCAAGACTCGAAAGAGATGCGGATGCAAAGCCGGTCAATGATTTGTTAGGCCATGCAATGGGAGGGCTTCGTACAGCGGCACTACGATACCCCACTGTGCGATACTTTACATACTCAACGCTTCCCAATGGTGTTAAGAATCCGCTGTGGGGGCACATCGAGCCTATTGCCCCCTCTACACTGGAGGAGCTATACGGAACGCTTGATCAATATAGGCAACTGGTGGCGGCAGATTGTGCTAGGCGAGTGGCTTCAGGTTTCATGCTTACAGAAGATGTGGATGATCTGGTTAATCGCTTGGTTTCACTAGCGGATAAGAGAGGGTTACATCCTTGAAGAACTATACGATGGAGGGCTCACATGAACGCCGGAGAAATCGCCCGACTGGCTAATCATCGCCGGGCTGATGTCATCACCATGGTTCAGCGAGCCGGTAACGGACACACCGGCGGCGCACTTTCGTCGTTGGATATTCTTAGTGTGCTATATTACGGTGTATTGAATCTACGGCCTTCGGAACCCAACTGGCCAAACCGCGATCGATTCTTACTTAGTAAGGGGCACAGCGTAGAAGGATACTTAGCACTGCTGGCTGATTGCGGTTTTTTCCCGGTGGAAGAACTGCGTACCTTCTCACAAGCCGGATCGCGGTTGATCGGGCACCCGAACAACAAAGTACCCGGTGTGGAAATATGTACCGGTGCATTAGGTCATGGCTTGTCGGTGGGTGTGGGAATGGCTTTGGGTGCAAAGCGCGGCAGAGATGCTTTCCGTACTTATGTACTGATGGGCGATGGGGAATTAGCTGAAGGGTCGATATGGGAAGCTGCTATGGCCGGTGCACATTATATGCTGGACAACTTAGTGGCAATCATCGATCGTAATGGGTTACAGATCAGCGGCAGTACGGAATCCGTGATAGCGCTGGAGGATCTGTCCGCCAAGTGGCGCGCTTTTGGCTGGGATGTGACGGAAGCGGACGGACATGACACATCCGCGTTACTTGCCTATTTTCATGGACTGCAAACAAAGGGCAGGCCGCATTGCCTGATTGCCCATACCGTTAAATCCAAGGGCCTCCCCTTTGCGGAAGGCGACCCGGCATGGCATCACAAGGCGCCTAATGCCGATCAACTCCATGCTGGTTATACGGCGTTGAATGTGGAGGGAGTGGCGTGGGCATGAGTAAGCAATCGGCCAGAATAGCTTTTACACGCACACTGTCAATGCTGGCGCGGAAGGATCCGCGTTTATTCGCACTGGCTACCGATTCGCGCGGCTCTGCAGCGTTGGATGATTTTGCTCGTGAGCTGCCTGAACAATTCGTCGAGTGCGGTATCGCAGAGCAAAACGCTATAGGCATTGCGGCCGGATTGGCCAATACGGGTAAAAAACCGTTTATTTGCGGCCCGGCATGTTTCTATTCGTTACGCTCCTCAGAGCAGATCAAGATAGATTTAGCCTACTCTAACAGCAATGTTAAAATCATCGGTGTGTCGGGCGGTGTCAGTTACGGTGCGCTTGGCGCGAGCCACCATGCAACACAGGACGTGGCATTAATGCGCGCCATACCGGGCTTGACAGTGGTGTTACCAGCGGATGGCAATCAAACTGAAGCATTAACTCGTGGCTTGGCGTCGCATATCGGTCCGGTATATGTACGTATGGGGCGGGGCGAGGTGCCGGATGTGTATGAAAAAGACCCGCCGTTTACTTTAGGAAAGGCAAATGTACTGCGCCGGGGTAGCGATGTATCGTTAATTGCCTGCGGCGAGATGGTATACTTTACGCTGGAAACCGCCAAGTTGCTGGCGCAAAACGGAATTGAAGCAACTGTAATCGATATGCACACCCTTAAGCCTTTGGATGAAGAAGTAATATTGGATGCTGCTGCTGCCGGTGCTGTTGTTTCCATAGAAGAACACAATATTCATGGTGGGTTGGGTAGTGCAATCGCCTCCCTGCTTGCTCAACGCAGGCCAACGTTCATGCGCATCCTCGGGTTACCCGACGAGGTGTTGTATACCGGCACCAGCGCCCAAGTGTTCAATCACTATGGCCTAACCCCCCAAGGCATCGCCCAAGCGGCAAAAGAATTGCTGAAAGTGAGAAAAGATGAACCGGTATATTATTGCGCTGGATCAGAGCACTTCAGCCAGTAAAGCGATGCTGCTTAATAAGCATGGTCAAGTCGTTGTTAAGGCGGTACGGCTTCATACCCAATCCCATCCTGCCCCCGGCCGGGTGGAACACAATGCTCAAGAGATATGGGAGAATGTAGTAGCCGTATTAACCGAGGTAATAGCCGGTGTCAATCCAACTGAAGTATCTGCTTTGGCGCTATGTAATCAGCGTGAAACGACGGTTGTATGGGAGCGTGCGTCGGGAAGGCCTATCGCACCGGCTATCGTTTGGCAGGATACACGCGGCGGTGAAATCGTCGCCGATATCGGGTTGAGAAACCCATCTATCGCGCCAATGATACAAGAGCGAACGGGGCTCCAATTATCTGTATATTATACGGCGGCCAAGGCGGCTTCAATCTTGCGCGACATACCGGATGCCCTTTCACGGGCGTGTGCCGGGGAAATATACGTTGGCACCATGGACAGCTATCTGCTGTTCCGCTTAACCGGCGCGCATCGAACCGATGTGACCAACGCCAGCCGTACGCAGCTTATGAATCTTCGGACGCTATCTTGGGATCCCGAGATCTGTGCGGCCTTCGGCATTCCGATGGGGTGCCTTCCCCAAATTTATCCTTCCGATTCTCACTTCGGTGAGACTGTTTGCGATGGATTACCGTACGGCCTGCATGTCATTGGCGTGATGGGCGACAGCCAAGCGGCTTTCTTTGCCCATGGTTGCACTTCGTTGGGTATGGCCAAGGCAACATTCGGAACCGGTTCCTCCGTTATGTTGCATGTAGGAAATGAACCTATATCCGCACCGCAAGGCTTATCTGTATCTGTGGGATATGGATTTGGCGGTAAAACAGCCTATGTGCTTGAAGGAAACATTATCTCCAGTGGTGACACCCTTTGCTGGCTGCGTGATGAACTGGCGATGATTCATGACATCAGAGAGATAGAGTCCTTAGCCGCTTCGGTACCTACTACTCAGGGTGTTTATTTGGTACCGGCTTTCTCGGGTTTGGGCGCGCCGCATTATGCAGAAAACGCACGGGCGCTCATCTGCGGTATGACGAGGGGAACAAACCGTGCGCATGTGGTACGTGCTGCATTGGAATCTATCGTTTATCAGGAGCGGGATGTACTGGACGCCATGCGCGCGAGCGGTACGCAGTTAACATCGCTGCGAGCAGACGGCGGCCTCACGTGCAACGCCTTGCTCATGCAGTTGCTTGCGGATGTAATGGATTGTCCGGTGCAATGTGCCGCCATCAGTGAAATGTCAATGATAGGCGTAGGGCTAATGGCAGGGTTAACCGTGGGACTGTATCAAGATTTGCATACCATGGTTGGCAAGTACATGCATGGTAGCAAAGTGTATCAACCATCGATGGATGCGGTAAAACGCGAAGAGATGCTAAATGGTTGGCGTGAGGCTGTAGCGCGTGTGAAAATGTAAGAAATATATTATCAGGAGGCGTGTTTGATGGCAACCTTCGGCGTGATTGTGAGTAATCGTACATTTTTCCCGGCACATCTGGTGAGGACTGCCCGAACGGAATTGTTACGCAAGTTGGGGGAATGGGGGCACACGGTAATCACTCTGTCAGATGAAGACACCTCAATGGGTCAAACCATGACTTATGACGAAGCCAGGAAATGTGCGGCTCTATTTCGCATTCACGCTGATGTGTTGGATGGTATCATCGTATGCCTGCCTAATTTTGGCGAAGAGACCGGTGTTGCCGATGCAATTCGTTTAAGTAAACTGGATTTGCCTATTCTGATACAGGCATGTGATGACGATTTTGACAAGTTACAACTGGAAAACCGCCGGGATGCATTTTGCGGCAAGCTATCGTTATGCAACAATTTATACCAGTATGGCATCCCTTACACGCTGACGCAAAAGCATACATGTGCTATCGACAGTGCTATTTTTACCGAGGATGTGCGGTGTTTCGCCGCGGTGTGCACCATAGTCAAAACGTTGCGTACGGCGCGAATAGCGCAAATCGGTGCAAGGGTAACACCATTCCGCACCGTACGGTATTCAGAAAAACTGCTGCAGCAAGCCGGCATTACCGTGGAGACAGAGGATTTTTCGGAAATCCTGGCTGATATCGCCGTATTTGGCGAAAAAGATGAGCCCCGCATTGCCGCGAAAATCGACGAGATCCGGGCGTATGGGCATATTGCAACCGGTATAAACGAGGAAAAACTGTATAAACAGGCTAAGCTTTGTCTGGCAATAGAGGATTGGATGGACTCACATCATTGCATTGCCAGCGCCATCCAGTGTTGGGACAGTGTGGAAAACAACTATGGTTGCGCCATGTGCTTAGCAATGAGCATGATGGGGGAGAAGGGGCATCCATCGGCTTGTGAAACGGATGTGATGGGCGCGGTATCCATGTTAGCGTTGCTCAAGGCCAGCGGGAAGCCGCCGTTATATCAAGATTGGAACAACAATTACCGTGATGAACCCGATAAATGTATTAATGTACACTGCTCTAATTATCCGGCTTCTGTGTTTACCGAAAAGCCGGAGATTGCCAATCTGGATATACTGGCCACGACGCTGGGTGAAGATGTTTCTTTCGGCGCGCTCAAAGGCCGCGTTGCACCGGGGCATATGACTTATCTTAAAATCACAACCGATGACAAGAACGGTAAAATCAAGTGTTACCTTGGAGAGGCAGCCTTTACCGATGACCCGTTATCAACCTTCGGAGGCGTGGCAGTATGCCGTGTTCCGCGTCTCAATGATCTAATGCGGTACCTAACGCTTAACGGATACGAGCATCATGTGGCGCTGGTACATGATGAGGTGGCCAACATCCTGGAGGAGGCGTTGGGCAACTACATGGGTTGGGAAGTGTATCGGCATCAGTGATATAGTAATTTACTATTAAGTTTTAGTTTTTCTAATGCTTCTTCCATGTTAAAAGCGTTGTCTTGGCACCCTAAACGTCGGGCGTTGCGGCAGGCCTTTCACGCGCTTTATCCGCTTCCGCGGCGTTTCTGCGCGCACCACCACGGTCCTGCGCCATCTCCTCAACGGTTCGGGTATGCAGGCGTGCCGCGCCGTTTGTCACGATGGGCGGAATGAGTGTGCCGTCAGCCTCTTTTTGCGCCCATCTTATCTTGGCGTTTTGAATGGCTTGCCCGTATTGCGGAAGCCATTGTGCCTGCGCGATAAGCATTTCATCGGTCATCTGGTCGATGGCAGGGGTGTCCAGGACAGCTCCGGTCAGCGGATCCAGCATCATGGCTTGCCGCAATAGTTTCTCGTCGCCATGAACGGCAGCCTCTACCGCCAGACGCTGCGCGATGATATTGGTCATACAGCACGCGGCCGCGCCCAGCGGCAAGTCGCCCACGATGGGTATGGATATGCCGTTGCCGTCGGCAAACCCCGGCACCTCCACCACGCAATCCGGCGGCAGGTTGGTGATGGCGCCGCCGTTAATGACATTAAAATGGCCGCGGTACATTTTACCGCATTCCAGGCCTTCTATAATGTAGCTGCCGTGTTCACGGCCGCGTTTGTCGTAGGCGTATTCCTTGGGAGCCTCCAGCATCCAGTTGGGGAAATCGGTCTCAAACCAGTTACGCCCCTCTACACATACGCGCAAATAACCGCCCGTCTCACCGTTAATCCATGTTCCCAAATCGATCCACCGGTGAATTTTATCCGCGTGTTTTCGGTACCACGGCACGTATTCGGAGAGGTGGCCGTTGGATTCGGTGGAGTAGTAACCAAACCGGCGCAGCATGTCAATGCGCACCTTTTCGGTCTTCATGAGTTCCGGATCCCTTTCAAACGCTTCCAGCAGTTTCGGGGTGAGTTCCTCTCCCTTGTGCTTGACGGAAATATACCATGTCATGTGGTTGATGCCCGCACAGATGATATCTACCTCATCCTGCGCGTAACCTAACGCGCGCGCAATTTGTTCATGCCCGCCCTGTACGCCGTGGCACAAGCCGATGGTTTGGACGCCGCCGTATTGGTTGCACGCCCATGTTACCATGGCGTTGGGGTTGGCGTAATTCAGCATGATACAGCCGGGCAGCGCCACTTCCCGTATGTCCTTGCAAAAGGCCAGCATTTCGGCGATGCCGCGCTGCGCGTACATAATGCCGCCCGCGCACAGTGTATCGCCCACGCATTGATCCACCCCGTATTTAAGCGGTATTTCCACATCCAAAGCGAATGCCTCCAGCATGCCGATGCGGACGCAGTTAACGACATACTTGGCGTCTTTAAACGCCTCACGGCGGTCAAGCGTGGCGTGAATGCGTATGTTTAGGTGATTCGCCTCAATATC
>WRFT01000011.1 GCA_009776385.1 Clostridia bacterium | reverse complement strand
GCTACCTTTCTCGATATGGGTGATAAAGGCATCAATCCATTCGCATTTGCTCGTTGCCGGGCCTCCAACCCGAAGCTCTTTGCAAACGCTTTTTATCGCCAAAACCGTATGGTCATAGATGGTAAAGTAATCAAGGATATCTCCGTGCAAAAATTCCAAATCCGGTTCGTTCCATACTTCAAAAAACCAATTTTTAACACAGTCCATACCATATCTGTCAAGGCAATGGCGTATGATTTCTTTTATCAGCAGAACCCACCGTTCTAAGGAGTAAGGTACGGACGTGTTGGCTTTGTAATAGGTTAGCGTTGTATCACCGCTTTTAAGTTCAGGAGGACAAAAACTGATTTCAAAAAACGGGAGTAAACCGGAACCGATAATTCTATCAAAAATGATGTTAAACTTCGTGAAGTCATACGTGATATCATCGTTTCTGCCTGCATGACAGATACCCACTTGCTCGGATAATATATTATGAAAGCGAATATAACGGAATCCCGCTTCCCTGCTTTGCTGAACGTGGGCGTACAAATCATCTCTTAACAGCAAAGCAGCATGGCATGTATTAAAACCAAATTGCCATATGCGGTTGATCTTTTTTTGCGATACATCCTTTATAACCAATGTGTCCATAACCAACCTCCTCATACATGCATAGCTGTATCCATTTTACTCTGTTATGGATATGCGTCGATGTACCGCATGCGATCGCGTATATGCAGCCGGGATTTGTAATGATTACCCCGCCGTATCGTAGCCGATGGCGTACTCCCCGGCACAAAGATGGCAAACGCCGTTTCGCACATCAGCGAACAGGGGATTCTCGCGGTCCGTATACACGCTGTCCGGAGCGGAGGGCAGCACCAGCTCGGCCTCACAGCCAAACGGAATCGTGATTTGCAGCGATACATGGTGTGTATCCTCCATCTGCCAGGAAACGCGGTAGGTTCCCGCGGCGGAACGGTATACAGCCTTAAGGAACCCCAAACTTTCGCAGGGAGCGGGTACAAGCCGTACTTTGCGGAAACCGGGCGCGTCTTCAACCGGATTGATACCCGCCGCGTGACGGAAAATCCATTCCACAATCGAGCCGTAAGCGTAGTGATTCAAGCTGTTCATGCCGGTGGAGGATATGCTGCCGTCCTCGTTCACACTGTTCCAACGTTCCCATATGGTGGTCGCGCCAAGGTTAACAGCGTACAGCCACCCGGGATACGCCTCATTTAAAAGCAATTCGTAGGCCATAACGGAATCGCCTATATCGGAGAATACATTGCACATCAGCGGCGTACCGACAAAGCCCGTGCGCAGTTTTCCGCCGGAACGCTCAAACAATCGGTAGAGCGCCGCCTTAGCGCGTTCCCGATCCTCCGCCAGGTTAAAGTACAACGTCATGATGTGCGCGGTCTGCGTGTCCACGCAGCAGCGGCCCGTCGCGGAAAAATACTCGTTTTGAATATAGCGAAAAAGCCTTTCGGCCAGTGTGATGTAATACTCTCGGTCCTTGGTTTTACCCAGCACCTCGGCGGCCTTGGCGGTCAGAATGGCGCTGTGGCGATAATAGACATTGGCGATAAATCCCTCGTCTGTGCCTCCGAGCGCTTCATCCGCCACAACCGTGTGGCGGTCCAGGGCGAGCCAGTCCCCGTAATGGAAACGCTTGCCCCATTCATGTGTGTCGCCGTCCAGCTTTTCAATGTAATCCACCCAGGCCTTCATGCTGTTGTAATGCTCGCGCAGAATCTGCGGATCACCGTAGAACACATAGAGATTCCAGGGAATTATACAGGTGGCGTCGCCCCAAACACAGGCAGTGTTACCATGCCCCGCGGAAGGCACCACGTCCGGCACCATGCCGCCTTGCTTTTCCTGCTCACGCGCCATATCATACAGATACTTGCGCATAAAGGCATAGCAATCTGTCAAATACGCGGCGGTAGGGCTAAAGACTTGGGCGTCGCCCGTCCAGCCCATGCGCTCGTCGCGCTGCGGGCAGTCGGTGGGCACATCCAGATAATTGCTCTTTTGCCCCCATTGGGTGTTTTGTATCAGTTGATTCACCAAGGCATGCCCTGTTTCGATATGCCCGACAGGCTCGATGTCCGAATACAGCGCGAGCGCGGTAAAATCGTCTTTAGATAGATTCGGCACCCCCTCCACCTTTACATAACGGTAACCATAAAACGTGAAGCGCGGTTGCAAAACATGAGGATTTCCGTCAGATACCCAGAGGAACTCGGCCTTGGCGCTGCGCAGGTTATCGCGGTAGAAGCAGTGGTTTTGCATGATCTCCCCAAACTGCAAATGCACCCGGCTGCCTTGAGGGAGGTGTACCTTCAGGCTGAAAGAACCGGCAAGGTTTTGCCCGATATCCAGCACCGTCTCACCTGCGGGGGTATGAATTATCTCGACTGGCTTAATTCGCTCATGAACGGTTACGGCTGTGGAATAACGCGCGGTCAGGGGCGCGGTGGGCGCCGCGCAAAGTGTTACGGGCACGGGCTCGCCGGGCGAAAGGTTCGCATCAGCATGTTCCCCGTCGTACAGGTTTGAAAAGGTGATGTCCGACCGGGTGACCCGCCAGCTTTCATCCGTACCGAAAACCGCCTCGCTTCCGTCTGTATAAACAACCCGAACCTCCGCAATCAGCTTCCAACTGTCGCTGTAGTACCCCGCGCCGTCCGGGGGGCTGGTAAAGCCAAACCGGCCCTTATACCAGCCGTTGCCCAGCATAACGGCCAGCTTTCCGCCCTTTCGCAACTGCACGGTCACGTCGTATGTTTGGTATTGCAGCCACTGAGTGTAATCGTTTGAATAAGGCGTCAGGATTTCCTCGCCGATGCGTTCCGCGTTCAGGTATGCCTCATACAGCCCTAAACCGCAGATATACAAGCGCGCGGAAGCAATCTGTTTTTCAACGGGCAATGTTTTTAAAAACAGGGGGTGGCGCGGCTCACTGCTGTCACAGGTGATCCACTTTGCGCACCAAGCCTCATGCATCTTAGCGGTTTCAAACCAATTGACATCGGACGTGGCCTCTTCGCCTGTGTCTGTTTGAAGCGTAACCGTCCAAAAATACCGCGTGCGGGGTGACAAGGCAATATTGGCCTCACATGCCAGGCTGTCGATTTTCCGCGAGCAGCCCGAATCCCAAATTAACGCAGACATATCTGCTTGGTCGGACACGCGAATACGCGCCGCCGCCTGTATTTTACCCACGGCTTCTTCCACTTGGAAACTGAAGGTGGAGCTGTCCATCGCGTAACCGAGCGGATTGACTAAATGGTTGGTTTTACATTGAACGATTTTCATGAGGCGACATCCTTTCGTTTCGTTTTCGAATGCAGGCAAGGGCAGATGAACGAGATGGCTTGCTGCTTTCCGCTATTCTAACATAAAACTGGATCCGATACCCCGCACCGGCCACAACATCACGCGGTTTTCTCCTTCTGATATGTTTTGAAAAGGCCCCGGTTTTGAGTTCCCCGGCACAATCTCGTTTCCGAAAAAATCAAATGAAATTCCATTTATCTCCTTGCAGTGAATGGTATGAACTGTTTCATCCAGTTTGATACTCACCGAAATGATGCGGCTTTGCAACCCGTCTTTTATGGTGCTTGTCACGCGGCTGTTTCTATCATTACCAAGTAATTCTTGCCATATTTGCAAAGTGACCCAATAATGCTCATGCCAAAATTTTTCGTTAGGTAAATCGGCTTCTTTCATGTTTGCTTCCCTTGCTAAGCGTTTAAATAATTCCAATGTAACTTCTTTTGTCATCGGCACCTTCGCCCCGCACCAATCGCTGAATTGTCCGCAATGGGTCTTGTTCGTAAATTGAAACAACGGGGGGAACGGGCCTGAACCTTCATCCAAGTATTCACCCGAGCCCATAAGTAGATTATTATCCGATGTATTATTTCCTCCGCATTCCCAAGGCATCGGATAAGCGATGGCGCCGCCTCTATTGCCCAGTATCATATTATTAAATGTCTTTATATCCCAACAGCCGTCCTCGTTTTTTACACGGTTGGAACAATACGCAAACCAAACGCCGAAATTATAGTTGGCGTACACAAGATTATGCGCGATGGTAATATCCGAAGCGTCATGACCGTATACGCCGCTTCCCTGCCTTGTATAGGCAACGATGTTGTTATCAATTAGCAAGGGCCCCCTGCCCAGTTCTATATTAATACCGGACCATAGGTTGTTTACGATAATGTTTCTGGTCACACGCGAATGCTTCCAATTATTATCAAGCCATATGCCATGGGCATCATTATCACGTATTAAGTTCCCTTCGATAAGTCCTTTATAAAAAAAATGAAACTTTATTCCCGCAAACTCCCACCATGGCGATGTATACCCCGTCCGGTTATTCTTTTCAATGATATTACCGATTACTTTGGTTCCTATGTGCCCTATGCCCGCTATACCGCAGTGCCCGTTATTATGAATATGATTATCCGTAATCGTATGGTGACCCGGAAAATCATCCGACATGTCATCACCATTCTCGCCGTTTTTGATGAGCCCGGCAATCAAGTCATCTCCGTTTCCGGGAAACTCCATTTGCTCCTCTCCGCCCTCGCTACCGCAGTCAAGCCCGATACACTTTGCGTACCGTATCTCATTGTTTTCAATATGCCAGTATTTTCCGCTCCGGGTGCTTACCATACCTGCCTGCGCCCATCTGCCTTTGCCCCAAGCGGGGGAATGGTTGGCGCAGTGTTCGAAAATGAAGCCTTTGACATGTATATGCATGAGCTGCCGCTTAAGGGGCGAAAAAACGGCGTGGCGCACAGAAATTTCTATCAAATGCTTTTTAATTTCGTGTAACGCACAAGGTAAATGAATATAAATGCTGTCCCCGTCCGCGCTCACAATCCAGGTAAAAAGAGCAGCCTTGACTTGTTCATATGTTTCGACCTCAACAAGCGGCTTCCCGTCAACGAAAACCTGCCCGAGGGTTAATGGCAGTTTCGCGTCGGGCGTTATGACAGGCCTGGCTTTGACGGTGCGGTCAAACTCTAGCCGGTACGGATTGTCGCAGTAGACGCTGTCATCCAGCAGGCCATGATAGGCCGCTTTACCAAAGGGAACACAATGAAGCGCGCCCATGTAAACCCCCGGATGCCCTTCAACTTGCTCCCATACCGGTGTAAACACCTCCGAACCTCTTATGTATACTTTTTCTCCGGGAGCGGCCATGTAAGTTATCGGGCTACCTGCTTCGCCGCTTCTAACCGGATTAACTCTTTCGCGGTATATACCTTTATGAACGATAATCGTATCGCCGGGCCCGGCTAATTCCGCCGCGCGGTTAATTGACTTATAGGGTTGATCTTGTGTACCCATGCCTTGATCTGTCGCGTTTATATGATTAATAGAGACAAATAGTTTTTTCCCCATAATGATTAATAGGATAGTATCAGCAGTACGCCACGCACTATCATACGTCTCCTTTCAGCGTTTCTCTTCCTTTTCCCTTCGTTGCATCAGCCAATAACCGGCATAAAATGATGTCCCAATCCTTCTCCTGTGACAACACTAAGATAAACCTTGCCGAACATCAACGTAAAATCAATCGTGACACTGCCGGCCCGGATTAAATGGAGTACCTATTAAACGCTATACATAGTAAGGGGGAGTACCTGGAGGGTACCCCCTATTAAAACAATGGTTTTACCGTTAGTCTAACTTACTTAAATCTGCGCCGGCAGGGAAGGTTTGACCATCCTTGATTGGTTTCAGCCACTCAATGTAACCACGCATGGCCTCCGCATAATCTTCAATGTTAAACTCAAAGACCTCACCATTATCATCCTCATATACATATGGGGTGTATAGGAAATCAAACAGGCCTTCAAGCGCTGCCGTGAAATCAGAGAGGTTTGCGCGAACTGTCTTGGAGCATTCGGCTCTGATGATATCCATGCGGCCGCCGGCCCAGAAGAACTTGTTTTCTACCTGTGATCCGTTCCACGCAGAGAAGTTATTATCGTAATAACCATCGAGTGAGTTCATAACTAGAACGTTGAGGTAGTCGCCGCCGACTTTTACAGGCATTGCGTCACCTGCTGTTTCCATGGTCATCAATCCGGTCGTGAGGCTTCTGGTGTTGCCCATCAGCAGGGCCGGGAAGTAAGGCCTTAGATATCTCCAGTCACCGGCCGGTCCCTCACCCAGGAAGAATCCGTAATAAGCAAAGTCTTTTACCTCGCCTACCGGAATTTCCTCATTAAGAACAGCCAGGAAATCTGCGTCAACCCATTTCCTTACACCGTCTGCTTCTTCCCACAACCCGGTTCCCTCAGGCCCCCAAAGTCGTAGGTCAACGCCTTCTGGAGTCGCAAAGAAGTCAAAGTACGCCATCAACAAGGCTACATCTTCCTCGCTGAGCGTCATTTTGTTAAACATGTATATCCACCCGCAGTTGGCGGATTGGAGGGAAGCATAGTTGTTATAAATATTGATACCCGCTTCAAAATCGATTAAAACTGGCACATACTTGTAAGTTTGGCCCGTTTGGGCGAGCTGAGCATTGAGATCATCAACCGAACGATCTGAGTTTGCGCCGACCACGGCGTATTTTCCGTTGGACGCTTTTTCCCAAAACAATTCGTCACTGGCTTGCTCAATCCCGTAATTCGGATCGAACAGATCATCGTTAAAAAGCGTATTCAGTATTTGCAGCGCCTGGCTGAACTCGTCTTTCCTGTCGACCGGTCCTGTTATAATCTCTATGTTAAGCGCGTCATATTCCGCGAAAATATTAAATCCGTAGAATGACCTGAGGAATGATTCCACATCCCAGCCATTAGCCGGGGTGACGTCCGGATATTGTTTCTTTACGGTGTAAAGGTAATCTTTCAAATCGGCGAAAGTATCCAGACCCTCAACTTTGTAATCATCCATTGTGAGTTTGCCGTTCGCTTCGCCCTTGGCTTGCAGTTCATCATAGGTCAGTGCGTCGGGGAAAAGCTCCTTTAAAATGTCGTCGCGGAAGGTGTAAAATGCCCCCGTTGAGCCGTAACGCAGCGCCTTCTCGCCAAACACAGGATACGCGGCCGCCATCTCACCTGTCATGGCCCATGCGTTATGCAGGAGTCCGACGTTCACATCCAGCTTATACGTATCCTTGACGAATCCATAGGATGCCTGGGACATAAGCCCATACATGTTTGGAGCCAATACGGCCAGTTCTTCATTGGTAAATGTCCAGAGGAGATCCTCTTCGATAAGCATTTTCGCGAAATCCGTGATATCGGAATACCAGCACGCGATGACATCGGGAAGCTCTTGGCCGGCAAACAAAATGCTAAGGCGTTCCGTTACCGTCATGCCGTTAAGGTTGAGCACTTCTGTAAACTTCACGCCGGTCGTCTCGGCGATCGCGTTCTGTACGATGTCTTCCTTAATGATGTCTCCGGCTGTGAAGAACGCGTTACCACCCCAGCCAATCAAGTCCATCATAGAATATTCTTTGATACCTTTACCTTCGGCAAGAGCTAAGCCGTTTAACAAACCCATTACCATTACCAGTGAAAGCAATATAGCCAGATACCTTTTCATGTCGTTTTCCTCCTGAATATTTTTGTGAGAAAATCGGTGTAAATCCTGATGTGTGTTTCTCCGTAAGGATAACCATGTCTGCTTTAGGAGCAGAAAATCGTCTGCCTTACACTTTTGCCTGTGGAGCCTCCCTTCTATGTATTATCCCGGGTTGAGATCGCCCTTTATCTCCGCGGTAATCCCTCCATTCCGATTGCTTCGCACGTTTCGTATTGAGCGGGCCGTTCGTGTACCGAGCCAATGAAAACCTTGTTGCATGTTTAACCTTTAACCGCCCCCAAAGTTACGCCGGCAGCGAAGTACTTTTGAAGGAAGGGATACACGATTAAAATAGGTACAGTTGTTATCATGAGTATGGCCATGCGAACAGATGTCGGCGTTATTGTTCGTCGGGTAACGACACTTTGATCCAGCTGCTGGTATACTTGGGAGTTTAGTAAATCCGTAACCTGTTGAATCTCCCTTAGCAGTCTTTGCAGTAAAAACTGTAAAGTATAAAGGTTTCGGTTTGAGACATAAATCAAAGTGGTATAATAGTCGTTCCAATGTCCTACGGCGCTGAACAACGAGAGGGCAGCAATGACAGGAACCGACATCGGAACAATAATCCTTATCAGCACCCGCCAAAATCCGGCGCCGTCCATCCGAGCGGATTCCTCGATTTCGCTTGGTATTCCAACCATGTAAGAACGCATGATTAAAAAATTGTAAAATGAAAACCCTCCAGGGATGATGTAAATCAAGTAGTTATTTAAAAGGCCAAGATTCTTCATGTTGATGTATGTCGGAATCATTCCGGCGCTGATAAACATGGGAACCATGAAGATAACAAGCACTATGTTCTTAAAAATGAATTCTTTTTTTGTCATGACATAAGCCGACATGGTGATGACGGTCATGCTGAATAATGTGCCAAGTATGGTTCTGGAAACGCTTATCATAAAAGCCGGAACGAGATCCGGATATTTAAATGCCGCCCGATAGTTTTCCAGCGTAAACTCTTTTGGGAAAATGATACCCGGGTTCGCGGTTGTGTTAGCGCCGGTATTAAACGAAATAGCGGCGGCGTTCAGTAACGGATACACCATGGTAATACCATATAAAACCATAAATATGATAATAAATACGTATACTATTTTTTCTGTTTTACTTCTGTATACCTTCATATACTTGTCTCACTCCGTTCAATCGTATTTGAAGATACCCTTGCCAAGAACCCTTTGACTCAGGAAATTGGTACTAAGCAAGAAGAAAGACGCGAGTAAGCCTTGGAACAGCCCTGCGGCGACACCGAAGGAGTATTTCATGTTTGCTAAGCCCATTTGGTATATGTATGTTTCCAAAACATTCGTGTCGGAACGGATAAGCCTGTTTTGCAGATTGAAAACCGAGTCAAATCCACCGGTAGCTAAGCTGCCCGCGTTTAATATGACAATTGTAATAAACGTAGGCATAATACCGGGCAAGGTTATATGTATTATCTTTCTCATTTTGCTTGCGCCGTCAATGCCTGCCGCCTCATAAAGAGTCGGGTCAATTCCGGAGAGAGCCGCCAGATAGATAATGGCTGAAAAACCGGTACTCTTCCAAATTTCTGAAATAATGAGTATGGGATAGAAGTATCCGGCATTCCCAAAAAATTGAACAGGCCGTTTCACGTTGAATAAACTCTTTAGTAGCCCATTAAGTGCGCCATCCGGATCTAAAAAGCGATAGACAAAGCCTGCTACAATAACCCACGAAAAAAAGTGGGGGAGATAGGACATAGTTTGTACAATCCGTTTAAAAGGTTTGTTCATTAACTCGTTAAGCATGAGCGCGAAGGCAACCGGTATTGCAAGACCTAGAATATATCTTGTTACCGATATTTGCATGGTGTAGCCAAATACTCTAACAAAATCCCTGTTCCGGAAAATGTCTGTAAAATTTTTAAGGCCGACCCATTCGCTTCCTGCATATCCTTTTGTTATCTTAAAATTCTGGAACGCCGCTATAATGCCGTACATAGGGAAATACGAAAAAATGATAACAATAACCAGCGCCGGTAGAATGGCGATACACAAGCTTCGCTGCTTGGCAAGTTTCCTCCGGAAGCTTCCCCGGTGCGATTTTTCCGCAGCATTTCGTTTTATTGGCGTATCCATTCGTTGCTACCTCGCTGACTTATGGGTTACTTAGCGGAACTTGAAACGGATGATTGCGTGCTTGAAAACGCCTTCCTTTTTTCAATGAAACGAACTTGACTTTATCGCCTTTATTATGCATAAAAAGATGATGATTGGGCTTGGTATTTTTTGCTTTATACTTGGTGAAAATTGCTGTATAAGGGTTAAAAAAACTCGATATGGCTTGAGTGAATTTTGCTAAATGAAGGAAATTCCAAGTTTTTCCGGACTTTTCGGTACACTTATATTATTGCTCAACACGTGGTATGATTGGGATGAGCCCTAAAACATCAGTCTTTTTAGTACGATGTTTGGATAAGGTGGTGTTGAATAATGAGCCGTATGCCTCCGCTTGTAGAAGCAGATCACGAGCATCAATCTATTTACCGCTCCGAAGTCGTTTGGGCAGGTACAAACGAAGCGCTCCCCTCGCATGAGTTTAAGTATCATATGCACGATTTTTGGGAGTTTATTTATATCACGGATGGAGAAGGTGAAATCCTGGCAGGACAAATTCAATGCCGCGCCCGTATCGGCGACTTGCTTGTGTACCCGCCTAACGTCGGGCATGTGGAGAAGCCCGATACCGGAAAAAGACTGGCCATGAAAGTGTTGTCCATTGTCAACACAAGCGACATGGATTTCATGGAATTTTGGCCCATTGATGATCCGTTATATACCTGCATATCCTCCTGCTGGTTAACGGAAGCGTTTAACCGGTTGACAGATCGCATTCTGGAGGAGTATAAGCGGATGGAATTTGCATATGCCGTACGTGTAAAAGCGCTAAGTCTCGAGTTTCAATCCTATCTGGTACAATTTGTCAATCAGAACAGCGAAAAACTTAATTCCAACCTACGCCACCAACACGTCATACGATCACGGCAATACATTCAAGCTCATTACAGGCAGAATATCCGATTAGCCGATATCGCTGCCAACTCTTTTGTGAGTATGTATTATTTATCCCATTCGTTTAAGAAAAGTACCGGGTTTACGCCGATGAACTATCTAACCACGCTTCGAATCTTTAAAGCCCAAGAAATGCTTTCGGGTACGCGCCATTCAATCTCTGAAATAAGCCAACTGGTGGGGTACGATGACCTCCAGCGCTTTAGCAACACCTTCAAAAAGTATACGGGCTACTCGCCGCGCATCTATCGCCAAATGCAGCTAAATAATCAGCGTGAACATATTAAGCGTTAAAGCGGCCTGATGAGTATCAGCGGGGTCAGTTCGTCGCCCTGCCCCGCGGGGTTGTCGCGCAGGGCGTCTTGTATTTGCGCGTCCGTCAGGGGGAAGCCGGGAGACTTGCCGAGCTGATCCCGCTGCAGGTCGTTAGAATCCATCAGCACCACCGGGACGCCCGTGTCCTCAAAAAGCTTGCGGCACAGCCCGTCCGGGTCGTCGGGGTTTATCAGCGCAAGCTGCCGGTATATTTCAAAACTGGAACGGAAATAGAACCCGTCGATGCCGCCCACGCCCTTGCCGCATATCTTATAAAAGACGCCGCGTATGCCCAATGGCCTGGTCACAGCCGAACAGAACGCCGCCAGCAGCACCCTCGGCAGGCCGCAAATGTCTATCACCAACTGCAGCTTATACGGCTCGTGCATGCCCACGCCCGTCACGTTAATGCCCGCGAAGCGCCACAGCAGATTGGCGAAAAAGCCCGGATGCACCTGGTCGCGCGTCCTGACGGACTCCACGCACATGCACATGACCTTCGCGCCGAAGGCGAGCATGTCGCCCTGCCGGTAGAGCGGCAGCACATAGCGGCGAACCAGTTCCGCCTGGTCCTCACCGCGGCCCACAAAATGCGTTTGGATGGCCCATCTTTGGTAGCCCCTTCCGTCCGCGCCTGTAAGCGGCCCGCGGTCATAGTAGACGACGCCGTTTGTCTCCGCGCGCGCGGACTCGCTGTTTCTGGAAGCGATGATGCCCATAAAATGAACCCTCCCCCTCGGCGGTGAACGCGAGTTTATTCTACCCGCGGCGGCGGCGGATGTCAAAAGGAGAATGGGGAGTGGAGAGTGGAGAGTGGAGAGTGGAGAGTGGAGAATGGAGAATGGAGAATGGATCGCCGCGTCACCTTCGGTGACTCGCGAAGACGGAGTGAGTATCATCGGATCCAGTCTTTGCGAGCGAAGCGAAGCAATCCGGAAAAACCTCTGGGTCGCCGCACCATCTTCGTTGGGGAAGGGACGATCTAACCGCGAAATACGCGAAGGACGTGAAAAGGACGGAGGGAGAGAGGTAGGGGGTAGTGATAACGGGTAAGGAACGCTGGACCGCCGCGTCACTTTCGGTGACTCGCGAAGACGAACCAAGGGTAAAACATTGAGAACCAAGGGTAAAACACTGATGAACAATACAGACACTATAGCGCACGTCTTCGCGAGCCGCGTGAGTGGCGTGGCGATCCAGATTTTGACATTTATATAAACGGTTTTCTTACAGACTATCATGATAAGGTAAGGAACCCCGGATTGCCGCGCCGCCTATGGCGGCTCGCAAAGACGTGCGGAGGAGGAAGGGCGGATTATTAAGCAACGTATACGGTTTGAGATTATCCGCTTACGCGGAACATCTCAACCATCCGTCAATGGCGCCTTGTTATCTTCCTCGTCTTGCATTCAACCTATAAATTCGCTATGATGGGACATAGATTCAACGCGTGAGGTGGGCTTTTTGGACGACAGGCTGGAACGGGTACGAAATTTTTGTATTATCGCCCATATCGATCACGGTAAATCCACGCTGGCCGACCGCATTTTAGAAAAAACGGGCGTATTTGAGCGGCGTGAGATGGTCGATCAAATTTTGGACAGCATGGAGCTGGAGCGGGAGCGCGGCATCACCATCAAAAGCAAGGCCGTGCATATGCAATACAAGGCGCAGGACGGGCGGGAGTATACCCTCAACCTGATTGATACGCCCGGGCATGTGGATTTTACGTATGAGGTCAGCCGCGCGTTGGCGGCCTGCGAAGGCGCGCTGCTGGTTGTGGACGCCACGCAGGGCATTGAGGCCCAGACGCTGGCCAATGTCTACATGGCATTGGACCACAACCTGGAAACGCTGCCGGTAATTAACAAAATAGACTTGATCAGCGCCGAACCGGAGCGTGTGCGGCATGAAATAGAAGATGTCATTGGCCTGGACGCGGCGGACGCCCCGCTGATATCCGCCAAGACCGGAGAGGGCATAGACAATGTTTTAGAAGCGGTTGTCAAGCGCATTCCGCCGCCCTCCGGCCGTGAGGACAGTCCCTTGCGGGCGCTTGTCTTTGACGCCTGTTACGATAATTACCGGGGCGCTATCTGCTTTGTGCGCGTGATGGACGGTGTCATTACGGCGGGTACGCGTATGCGCCTGATGGCTGGCGGCGGCGAGTTTGACGTGGTGGAAGTCGGTGTTTTCCAGCCCGGCTACGCGCCGCGTGAATCACTAAGGGCGGGCGATGTGGGGTATGTCGCCGCGTCCATCAAGGATGTGCGGGATACGCGCGTGGGCGATACCATCACCGACGCGGCCCGGCCCGCTAAAGAGCCGCTTCCCGGATACCGCAAGGCGACGCCCATGGTGTTTTGCGGTGTCTATCCCGCCGACGGCGCGGACTATGGTGCGCTGCGGGACGCGCTGGATAAGCTGCGCATGAACGACGCGGCCATCTCCTTTGAGCCGGAAACCTCCGGCGCCCTGGGTTACGGGTTCCGCTGCGGATTTTTGGGCTTGCTGCATATGGAAATTATTCAAATGCGGCTGGAACGCGAGTTCGACCTGGACCTGGTGACCACCGCGCCGAGCGTGGTTTACCATGTTATTAAAACAGACGGCGAGAATCTTCAAATTGACAACCCGACCAACCTGCCCGCCGCCGGGGAAATTGAAAGAATGGATGAACCCTTCGTCCGCGCGACGATCTATTCGCCGAAAGATTCCGTGGGCGCCATTATGGATTTATGTCAGGAAAAACGCGGTGTCTTTTTGGATATGCAGGTGGAGGGCAGCCGCATGCGGCTGTCGTATGACATTCCGCTTAACGAAATCATCTATGATTTCTTCGATCAGCTCAAAAGCCGTTCAAAGGGCTACGCCTCCTTCGATTATGAGGTGAACGGTTATAAACCCAGCGACCTGGTAAAATTGGATATTCTTTTAAACGGCGAGGTCTGCGACGCGTTTTCCATTATCGTATTTCGAGAGAAGGCCTATGCCCGCGGCAGGTCTATCGCCGAAAAGCTGAAAGACGCCATTCCGCGCCAGATGTTTGAAATTCCCATTCAGGCGGCCATCGGCGGCAAGGTCATCGCGCGGGAAACCGTCAAGGCGCTGCGCAAGGATGTTCTGGCTAAATGCTACGGCGGCGATATCACGCGCAAGAAAAAGCTGTTGGAAAAACAAAAAGAAGGAAAGAAACGCATGCGGCGCTACGGCTCGGTGGAAGTGCCCTCCGAAGCCTTTTTGGCGGTGCTTAAAATGGACTGACGCCGCCGCTTGTCTTTATGATGCGGCCTGCGGTTTTTCCTTTGACAATTTGCGTATGGCTTCGGGCATTGCCGCGTGCGGTTCCTCATGTTTTATTTCCCAATACAGCAGCAAGGTAAGCGCCGCGCGCAGGAGGATGGTGACACCCAGTACCAGCAGGTCGTTCCAATCCCTGGCGACGACCGTTCGCAGCACCTCTCCGCCCAGTTTAAACTCAAGGGCCAGCAGTATACCGTAAGCGAGCCGAAGGCGTACTTTCGGGCTGCGCCGTGTGATGCCTATGATGGCGCGAATGACCGTGGACAGCACAATGGCGATACCGACTATTTCCGTGAGGGGAACACCTATCCGCGCGATGTATTCCACCACATGTTCCAGGGTGTTGATGAACTGCTCCATTGAGGATGCCTCCTGACGCCTGTATTCATTCTGTATCATTATACTCATTCGGCGTTTTTTTTAAATACTGTTTTCGGAGGAGACGCATGGCCGGTTTATATGTTCATATCCCCTTTTGCCTCAGCAAGTGCCGCTATTGCGATTTCGTTTCTTTTCCGGGCAGGCAGGCGGATTGGGACGCTTATCTTCTGCGGCTTGCCGGGGAGATGTCCTCCTTTTCCGGGCGCGTGTTTGAAACGGTTTATATAGGGGGCGGGACGCCTTCGTTGTTATCGCGCGATCAGCTTTCGGGTTTATTCAAGGCCATGCGGACGCATTTTACCATCGCCGCGGATGCGGAAATATCCTGCGAAATCAATCCCGGAACGGTAACCGAAGCCTTGGCGCGCCATCTTTATGCCTTGGGCGTCAACCGCGTATCATTAGGGGCGCAGTCATTCAGCGACCGCTTACTAAAGACGCTCGGACGGGCTCATGCCTCCCGGGACGTCGCGCGTTCCTTAAGCCTTTTAAGGCAAGCGGGTTTTACCAATATCAGCCTGGATTTAATGCAGGGCATCCCCGGCCAGACGTTGGGGGATGCCAAAGCTTCTTTTGAGGCGGCGGCAGCAAGCGGCGCGCGCCACATCAGCTGTTACAGCCTTACCGTTGAGGAGGGTACGCCGCTCAGCCGGGATATTCAAACAGGGAAGCTGGCCCTGCCGGATGAGGATACGGAGCGGGCCATGGCGGACGCGGCACGGGAAATTTTGGAAGGGGCGGGTTTTCGGCAGTATGAGATATCCAATTTCGCGCAGGAAGGATACGCCTGCCGCCATAATTGCGGGTATTGGCGGCATCTGCCCTATTTAGGCGTCGGACTTGCCGCACACAGCTTCCAAAACGGCACACGGACCGCAAATACGCAAGACCTTG
>WRFT01000010.1 GCA_009776385.1 Clostridia bacterium | reverse complement strand
TGTAGTATAGGAGCTTTTTCTGGATCGCTTCACTCCGTTCGCGAAGACGAGAGCCATGGTGCCCACATATCTTGTTTATACACTGCCTCCCTCTGCACGTCTTCGCGAGCCGCGTGAGCGGCGTGGCGATCCGGGGGTTCTTCCCCGCGTCATTATGACCCGGTTTTTTCCGGATCGCTTCACTCTGTTCGCGAAGACGCAGTTGAACCTATCTGCATATTGTATCAATGCACTACCTTTGATACATTTTCGCGAGCCGCGTGAGCGGCGCGGCGATCCAGGGGTTCTTTAACCTATACTGTAGTATAGGAGCTTTTTCTGGATCGCTTCACTCCGTTCGCGAAGACGAGAGCCATGGTGCCCACATATCTTATTTATACACTGCCTTCCTCGGCACGTTTTCGCGAGCCACGTGAGCGGCGAGGCGATCCGGGGTTTCTTACTTTATCATTATAATCTGCATAAAAAGCGTATTGATAAATATAAAATCTGGATCGCTTTACTTCGTTCGCGAAGACGGTATCTAGAGGATCACTTTTATCGTCAATACCTTTCTCTCGGTACGTCTTCGCGAGCCGCTATAAGCGGCGCGGCGATCCAGAGTTGTCCTTTTTTCGTCCCCTTTCGCGCTTTTCGCGTATTTCGCGGTTAAATCGTCCTTCTTCGTCTTCGCGAGCTGTGTGAGCGGCGCGACGATCTATATAAAGATGACACCGAAAACCTTATCCGTCCGCAGGAAGTATTCCGTTTTCATTCCCTCCCTTGCGCTTTGCACATCGTTTAGCAAGAAGCGCGGCTGCAAGCGACACCGCTGACATGGCCAGGCTCACGGATAAACATGACGCAATCAGCGGGCATGAACGTTTCGTTACCAAGGAGGCTGCCAAAAACAATACGGTGAGCGAGCGCACAATCTTCCGCATTCTTGCCGCAAACTGTGCGTTGAACGGCGCATTTGCATGTTCTACAGGCGCGAGGAGAAAAAGGATGATGCATCCGGGAATGGAAACCGCCAACAGCCAAACTGGCGGAAGCGTATGTACCACGATAACGGACAGCGTTATCACGCCAAGCGTAATGATGTAACACCGTAAGTGTGTGTTTGCGTGATACCCGCCCCCAAAACTCTGTAACGGAATATAAAATAGCAGTATGAAACCGACTGTCTTGATATAGCCCGTAACAAATCCCAGTAACAGGATAGTCAGTGTGTTCATGATAAACGAAAGAAGCAGAGATAACCCGTAACGGTAAGTATCCGCCTCTTCAATGCGTACCGCACCCCGTGCGACAAGCAGCGCCAACAACCGGTCAACCGTACGGTTCACCCCGTCACATCCTGTCACGCCCGATGTGATGGTAGCCTAAAAAGCATTGATTCAGTGCCTCCCAGCGGGAGCGGCTGACCGGCAAAATATCGGTGTTATCTATTTCCACCTGCTCGCGGTTGATGGTCGCCACATGCGCCAGATTGACAAGATACGAGCGGTGGCATTTGCAAAAATGCGGTTCGCCCAGTATCTGTTCCAAATGGCTCATTTTTTCCTTATATCGGATGGTTCCTTTTAGCGTATGCGCGATGATGTAATGGTTATCCATTTCAAAATAATAAATTTCATCTTTAAAAAGGCGCTTGCTCTGCGTTTCTTGAATAATAACGAACGTATCCGTTTTCTTTTTTTGCAGTGCAATGACGGCGCTGTCCAGCACTTTAAAGACATCTTTTTCTTTAATGGGTTTGAGCATATAGCGGAATGCCTGCACCTCATATCCGCGAACGATGTATTCGCGCAAGCCGGTGGTAAACACAATGAGCATCCCCTGGTCTTCTCTGCGGATGCGCGCTGCGAGTTCCAACCCGTTTAAACTACCCATTTCAATATCCAAAAAAGCCAGGTCAAACAGGTTATCCTTGGACCAATGAAAAAGAAACGCCTCGGCGTTTTTATAATGAACCGCCTCCGCCCGTTTGCCGCGCGAGGCCGCCCATTTATGAATCATGTCGATAAGGATATCCGCGTGAGACTGCATATCCTCGCAAACCGCGATGCGCATATTATCGCCCTCCCGTAAACAGTTTAGCGGAACGGTTTATGATGATAGCCAAAACGGCGCGGAATGCGGGCCTGTGTACGCGAAACGCTACGTGCGGCGCGGCAGCGCCGCAAGCGGCAAGATGATTTGCGTTGTAAACACTCGGTCTTGATGAAGGCGTTCGCAAAACCCGTTGTAGCTTTTAATGATATGATCGATGCTGACCAGGCCGAAACCATGCCGTCCGGCCTCTTTCGTCGTGATAAAACGGCCGTCCCGCTTCTTTTCCGAGCCGTCCGTAGCGTTTCTAATCAGTATAATCAGGTTCGCGTTTTCCGCGCGCATGTGAAGGTCTATAAACCGCCGCTCCGGCTGCGAAATTTTCATGTTGGCGTCCAGCGCGTTGCTAAACAGGTTCCCCATCAAAATACATAGGTCCCGGTCGCTGACGGGCAGCGTTTCCGGAACGGCCGCGTCGATTGTCACTGTAATCTCTTTCTGCCTTGCCAGGGCGGTATTGCCGCTGAGCAGCGCGTCCAGTACAGAGTTGCCCGTCACGATGTAATCCGAAAAAGAGCCGACTTCTTCGGCCAGGTCGTTAAGGTAAGCTTGCAGATCCGCATGGCGTTCCATGCGGGCCATGCCCTGCAGCGCTTGAACATGGTTGTTAAAATCATGCCGGAAGCGACGCGTTTCAAGCGTCAACTCCCGCAGCTCTTCCTGATGGTAAAGGGCCATGACGCCCAACTGGTTCTGCGCCTGTAAAACCACGGCTTCCTCCTCTTGCTTGGCCATTTGGTTGTACAGATACAATGTGCCCAAATTAAGAATCATCAGCCCTGCGCCTGTCAGCGCGGGCAGTAGGATAGATACGGACTCATCTTTCAGCGCAAAGGCGTATTGCATCAGTATAATGATAAAGGCGAGGCTGAAAACGGGTACGGATAAAAACACCCATCTGCTTTTACGCAGGATATACAAGGCTTGGCGGGGCTTGTATAACCTAATGATTACAGCCAGCATACCCACCCAAAGGATATGCGCAAGCGGCATGGATAACAGCCGTACGCTGTCATAGGTGTAAAACGCGCCGAAGGGGACATTTAAAACGATTCCCAAAATAGTGGGGACCGTGTAGGCGGTGCTGATTAATAAAGCCATGTTTACCAAAGACCACAGAACGCCTAAATACCACTTCGCCCGCAACACGAAGACGGCATACAGAATAAACGTGAGGATTCCGGGCATGATATCCAAATAATCCATCGCGTCAACAAATAAAAAGACCGAAAGCCATAGGGTGCCGATAAAAATGAACAAGCAGGATGGGATGCTTAAAAAAGGAGCCTTCGAATCTCCCCTCAGCAAACACCACGCCAGATAAACGGACCCGGCTATTTCCACAAGGTTAATGAATACCTCAAAACCGGCCCATAACAAGGATGGCATATCAGCATATCCCCCTTGGGTTTATTTTGAATGTAACCATGCTTATCATAGTCAATTTGAAACCATTGTGTCAATCGCTTGGACTGTTGCAATCGGTAATGACATAAATACGAAAAATCGTTTTATGTTAATTCACGTATCGACGTATCGAAAATGCTAACTGGCGACAGACATTATCTTTTTTACTGAAGGCTAACTATAATAATACTAACGATAATATAGAAGGAGAGGTCACGTTGAAGGCCTTGCCGAAAATGATAAAAATATATACTATTATAGTATAAAAGCAACAACCACCCAAATCAATTGTGAATTCAAGAAAAGTATATCTTTCGGGAAAAAGGTGCGGGTATTGAAACTATCTAAATCGATGACCATGCTGCTGCGAACCCCATTTAAGAGTATAATAACGTTGATATTGCTTGCCGCCGTTACCTTTTGTCTTGTTTCACAAACATGCGAGTTCTGGTTTGTATCGCGTAATATGACACGTCTGGCGCAATTCTACAGTATTACGGGAACGGTGGAATCAAGCAGGGTGCCCTATCATGAAATTGGCAGCGCAGACGCACTTATAACGCAGATTATTGACAAATCAAGTACTTTGATGAAGTACTGGTTTGACGCTTATTACGATATGAGTACCGCGGAAGGTATGGATGCGCTTGCACAATCTATGCGCCAATACGGTGCGATATCGCAAAAAGCGATGGACGATATCAAGAAATATGACCATATCCTTGCAACCTCAAAACGCTATATGACATCGGGTGTCAGCGATGCCTATTATCGTATGGACGGCAATGAATATTTATTTGATTATTCAGCCAGACTGGTAGGAGAAGGTTTCGTGGAGAGTACCGCTATTACATCATCGGGAAGAGCGGATGCTTCTATACTCAAAATAACGCTTTCGCAGTTTTCCCTGTTGGCGGGTAACCCGAACTGGTTTAGCAATAAGAGCAATCAACAGCTTGTGATCAATTTACCTCTTTTTCAGAATGCAGGAGGGCCTTGTTTTATTCGCGACGGTAATGATAAGCGTGAGGGTATACGCATTAACAGAAATTTTATGACGGATTTTTCAAGCGAAATAAACCCCGGAGACTGCTTGATTTTTGTTGGAAGAGTAGTAAGCCAATCCGGCATGAATGCCGAGGCGCCAACTATCTTTATTGGCGATATTACCGATTACTGGTGTGATGAACTTAGAATAACCACCAATGAACGCGACGATTATTTACTTAAAGAAGAGTTTGAAGCGTTCAGGCTGGCCATCGAAATAACAAACGCGGATGTTCACACCTTTGATATAGTGTACACGGACGATATGATGGGTATACCGCGTTTTGCCGATAGATTAATTACAATAGATGAGGGGCGAGCGCTTACCGACATGGATAATGAGACCGGCAACTGTGTCGTCAGCAGCCAGTTCTTACGTGTTAATCATCTTTCAATCGGCGACACCATTTCCGTAGGGCTTGGCGATATGCTCTTTGAGCAGAACGCGGGATTGGGCGCTGTGGCTTCAGTGCCGGAGAGATACAAAAAACCGGTTAACACAGTGGAACTGACGATAGTAGGCAGTTACTTACTAAAGGGACCTCCGTACAAGGAGGCGGAGTCTGTACATCACACATACTCTGTCAATACCCTATTCGTTCCTCTTACACTCCTTCCGCCAAGCACAGATATACAAAATCATGAGATAAAGCCGGGCGAGTTTAGTTTTGTACTGAATCACCCCAACCATGCGGATGATTTTCTAAAGAATACGGCGGATTACATGGAAGAGAACGGGCTTACCCTCATACTCGGTAATAATTTATCGGCTTGGCGTAAAATAAGCGATATTTTTGGCAGCTCATTAACCGTAACACTGGCAGCCATTGGCATTTTTCTAATGGCTGAACTTGCCGTTGGCGCCCTTATCGTAAACCTTTACATCAGCCGCAGAAAACACGATTACGCGATGATGCGTGTTCTTGGGGTGACCGGTACCGATGCCGGTAAAACGCTGTTAATACCGCTTTTAATACTTGGATTCGCCGCCATCATTACAGGAGGCGCGGTGTCTTGGGGCTTTACGGAAAGGACTATTGAAGGAATTGCCGCTAAGTTTGCAACTGTAATAGAAAGCTCGGTCTCTTCAGATTTACCGCCCTTCGTTTTCATACTATGTATACTCCTATCCATCGCGTCTGTTGTGGTGCCGGCGCTCTTTACCTTGCAAAAGCTACGGAAGACCCAGCCATTAACTTTGCTGCAAGGGAGCCAAGCGCAGCTTTCCCGGAAAACGGTAAAGGAACAATCCCTTTGCGTCTCTTCCGGTATTGATGAAAAGGAGGGTACAGCACCTTCTTTGAGGGAAAAAGAATTAACTGCAGCTATATCCGACTTGCCGAGAGTGGATATCATGCCATCCAAAGGGGATGCGGGATTCTCTTCATCATCCCGGCATGTTTTGCGATATATCATGCGCCACATTAGAAGAACAAAAGTAAAATCGCTGTTATCTTTGCTTGTTCCGGCATTACTGTTTGCTTTAATCGGTCAGTCGGTCATCATGCGGGAGAAATATAGTGAGCTGCAAAAAAGCATTCCAATTACCGGTTATTTTACAGATAAAGCGCCTACGCGGCAGGTTTATGGTTTGGCTGAAAAATCATACTTGAGAGAAAGCTATTATCAAGCCAAATTGCCCGCGCGAATGGGGCAGTCAGAAATCATGCTGGCTGTAACAAACAACTTTGAAAAATATTCAAATGACACAGAAATAATCTATTCAAGCGCATATGGTAAGAACCCTTTTAGAAATGATGTTCCCGTTTGTGTTTTGAATGAGGAGTTTTTGGAAGCATATGCACTGGCTGTTGGAGATGAGATAAGGCTTCTTACAAATGACGACTATGAGGAGATTGGCTTAAAATATTTAAAACAACACACTAACGCAGACAAAAACATCATACAAAACTTAGATACCGATCAAGCGCTTCATATCCTTTATGATAGCATAGAAGACTATTTACCGGAGAATCAAATTGAAGAAATCGCCAAGATAGTTGCTGTTATTGAAGCGTTTAATACGGCCATAAAAGAAGCGGGTACGGCTTTTACGATTGTAGGAACAATATCATATGATGCGGACGACAACCGGATACCAAATCTGGTGTTAGCGTCGGCGGGAAGCTGGTACACACCGTTTACGGGAACAACCGCGTTTTTTGATGAAGCCGAGTTCACCCTTGGTGATAATTCCATGGCGGATGTATTTAAATCAGATGGAATGATCAGCGCAAGAAGGGGCATGCAGTACTCGCCTGACCTGCGGTTTACCCTGGACACCTCCGCTCTGGATCATGTCAGGCGTATCAGCGGCCTGATAGAAAGCCTTTTCCCTATTGTATTGGCGGTATCCGCAATCATCAGCGGGCTCTTCCCGTTGCTAATGATCCTGCAATTGGCAAAGGACGCAAGCATCATGCGCTTACAGGGCACAACCATTTCCGGGGTGGCCTCCGCTCTCGCACTGGAGCGTGTTTTGTTAATTATGCCGGGTGTTTTATTCGCCGCGGCCGGCTTGATAGTTTATAATGATGAGGCGTTTATAGATATGGCCGGTATACTGGCATTATATGGCGTGCTGACT
Organism: Clostridia bacterium; assembly: GCA_009776385.1. GTDB lineage: Bacteria > Bacillota > Clostridia > Christensenellales > Aristaeellaceae > WRFT01. The sequence goes on along the minus strand of WRFT01000010.1, from coordinate 8,714 downwards.
ATGGCTGTGGGTGCAGCCGCGTCCATCGCGGCGGCTGTCGGTTTAAGTATGCGCAACCCGCTTCGGTCCTTACAACTTAAAGAATAGAAGGCAAACAAAATGTCAGAACTTTTATTATCCAATGTCTCTTACCGGTACAAGAACACGATTAAATACGCTGTTGTCTGCGCAAGCTGCGTATTTGAATCAGGGACACTTTATGCCGTGACAGGGCCGAGCGGCAGCGGGAAATCGACGCTACTCTCACTTTTAGCAGGTTTGGATACGCCGACCGAGGGTGCTATCTTGCTAAACGGCGTAAACCTCAGCACCTTGGATCTGGACCGCTACCGCCGCGAGAGCATTTCCATGATATTCCAGTCGTTTTGCTTGTTCCCGTTGATGACCGTTATAGAAAACGTATGTTACCCGATGGAACTGAAGGGCGTTTCACCAAAAGCCGCGAAGCTGCAAGCCGCTGCGCACCTCGCACGCGTTGGTATTACCCCCACGCAGATGAATCGGTTTCCTTCTCATTTGTCCGGAGGTGAGCAGCAACGTACGGCGATTGCCCGAAGCCTTGCATCCGGCGCGAAAATATTATTGGCAGACGAACCGACGGGAAACTTGGACGTTAAGAATACGACGATGATTGTAGACATACTGGCCGAACTCGCACATGGCGAAGGGTATTGCGTGATTATTGTGACACATGACACGAATGTTGCGAACGCGGCAGATGCTGTTTTTCGCATGGTCGATGGTGAGTTATGTCATGCATAACTAAGGTGTCACATAATTGATTAGGAATATCCATTCACGTACCGAAAATGCTGATTGACGACGGATGTCATCTTTTTTTACTATAGGTCATATATAATAAAAATGCTTCCGCGAGAAAAGTCAAAAATGTTACAATATTTTATTCACGAAGACAAAGACTCGTTAAAATTTTTAAAGGAGTGGGGAAAATGAAACGGTTCTACAGTTTTATTCTGGCAACCCTCATGATTGGCACGATAATTCTGACTATCAACGCAGCGGCGCTTGCGTCCGGTACGCCCGTCGCGGATCATCAAGAAGAAGCGACTTGTACTCCGGCGTGTGATTATTGCGACACTCCCATGAATACATCCTACACCCGGTGGACTCCATGGTTTTTTAACGGAGCGACTAAAGCAAGTGATACAATACCGTATATCATTTCTTATACTCACACAAGAAGCAGGCTTGTTACATTCAAATGTCCTCAATGTTCCTATAGCCGGATATGTACAGATTTAGAGGAAAAAGACGCGTTAAATGAAAATTCGTTTCGATGGATGACCTACGATGAAGCATTAATGTACCATCCGGAAGTTCCTGTCCCGGTGGTATTCCGCGGAGCCTTTATACAGGCATGTCAAATACGGCTTCACCTACCGGTTGATATCCGGCAGGGGCAACAGGATGCCTTTTTATGCAAACCCGAAAATATATCATGCATAAGCGCTTTATACAGCGATGGCCAGACTGCTTATCGCATAGAATTCTACCCTCATGCCGTAAATGATAATGTAAGGATAAATAGGGATGACGAATACATGATGTTGGCTGAATACGGCACGGTAAAGGGAGTATGTCTTAAGCAGGGAAACTATTTCCTTGATATTTATGACGGAAAAGCCAATGCCTTGCCTGATGTGTTAATACCGGGGCTTACTGTTGACATGCTGTCGTACGGAACGAGCAGCGTTAATGAAAACAACGCATCAGCCATATTGCGGGATGATGAAGCTGCCGGGCTGCTTGACGCATTGATATTATTTATAGACCCCGTATAATAACAGCATCGGCACCCGGCTAATCCGGACAGTTGTCCGCATCATTTTGCAAACCCGATATGCATTCCGTCAACTAACACCAAGCGGATAGGGAGAGATACCCATGAAAAAAACCCGGTTCCTGTGGCGCAGCGGCTTCACGCAGCTTTTTTCCACGCGCCTGTTTGGAATCCTTTTGGTTGTCGGCTTGTCGTGCAGCTTTATCGCCATTCAATTGATGTACGGTATGAACCAAAACAGCAACGCGAAGTCCGCATGGAAAGCCGAATTTTGCTCCTTTACCCTCGAAGGCGGGAATTTAGTTCCCGATATGGATATCATTAAAACCGCTCAGTTGCGGATCGGTTCATTTGGAGAGGTCACGTTTATCGCCTGCAAAGATTTGCCGCTCACGCATGACGGGGTTTTATCAAACGGTGAGGCGCACGGGCATGACGAAAGCCGGGAAGCGCATGATGAATCTTACATGCTGTTTGGGTATTACGGCTATTACAAGCCGGGCAGCTATTTCGCGGAATCAAGCGGGCGTTTTTTGTCGGCGGAAGAGCTGGAGGGCGATGGCAAAGCGGCCTATTTAAGTACGGGCGAAGACGAGAAGACTGTTCAAAGCATTCTGCCCGATGGTTTTAAAACGGTCGGAGACGGCGGTTGTTTCGCATCTTTTATGTTAAGTACACTCAACTTTCAAGGCCGTTTCGGCTCCGTTGGCGATATAAGCTGCATGGTCGCCATGAAAGATTTTATACAAATCATAGGTTCCGTGAGCCATTTAAACATTCGCTTGTCGCCATTTAACATAAATGATACGGACGCTGTTATGGGCATTTTACGTGAATTGTTTAAGGAGGCTGTAATAACGCCTCCCGTGAGCATAGATACCTATTTCAGCCGGGTAACAGTCATGCGGCTCATGTTATGCGCCGTCATTTGTCTTGTGGCCCTTATCAATGTATTGCATCTTTTTTTATTCATCGTACGCAAGGCGAAAGACGAAATACAGGTTTTCGCCATTTGCGGCGCGCGCAGAAACGACGTGTATGCTTTTGTGGCCTATATCTGGACATTGGCGTCCCTGCTCGCGTTTGTGTTGTCGCAGGCTGTTTTAGTTGCGTTTTATAGCCCCCTTAAAAGCCTTGAACTGTTTATTCCGCCTTCTTTCACGCTATGCGTTTTGGGATTTATGGTTACCTGGCTTATCCCCTATTTGGTTTGCCTTCCGGCTTTGCGAAAGAACCTCAACGCGCTGTACGCGCTAAGTCAGGGGGAGTTAACATGAAAAAAGCGCATCTGTTTTTAGCGCAGTATTCGCGTGGGCTTCATCAGGAAATACCCATTTTGCTTGAAATATTCTTGCTGACGTTTATTCTGGTTTGCTCGGTTTCCCCCTTCATGAACACGCTCAGTTTAAATAAGCTGACGTCCGAATGTGTCCCGGCCGGTTACTATAAACTGGATACAACGTCTACCGCGCCCATTTCGCGCGAAGCGCTGCAGCGCCTCCTGCCGGACGCCCGGGCCGGCCGCGTCTTGCTGAGCGGCACGTCATTGAACATAGCAGGCCGTGAGTTCCGGATAGAAACCTTCTTATATGATTCTTTCTTATTAGAGGATATCCCCATGCCGGTTGAGGCCGGCCAATGGTTTGTAAAAAACGAGCACGAACCGCTCATTCCTATCGCCATTGGCGGCGCGCTTCGGGAGGCGCTTGCGGTAGGCGCGAGTGTTGATATCAGCTGCTTTTATTGTGATGAGGAAACGCGGGATTACCCGCAATACTTACTAAGCTGCGTGGTTATCGCGCATCTGCCCGGCAATGCCGTTCATTTAGGGGGCACCGCGTATGGTACGACCGACATGACCAACGGTGTGCTTTCCTATGCCGCGCCCGATGAAAACACCGTACTAATACCCTTGCCGAACAACGCCTTGCCGGATGCCAACTACACCTATCATATGCTGTCCGACACCCCTTTGACCGGCGAGGCTTCCGCTTACGCGCGGGCCATTGCCGGCAGCGGCCGGAACATCCGTGTCTTTAGCCGGGACACGCTTTGCCAACAGGCGTTTGAGCAAATGCTGACGCAGTACTCGCTTTGGTACTTGCTGGGTGTCATCGCGGCCTGTTTCCTGCTGCTGAATGTTTTTATTTATATTCTGCTGCAGATACATGAAAAGGCTCCGGTTTACCTCATTTACTACCGATGCGGCATGAAGCCGGCGGCTTCCGTTTACCTGGCTGTTTGTCCCATTTCCATTCTCGTTATGTTCATGTACGGTATAGGCCTGGTGGTGGGGTTGGCGGTACGAAGCAGTATGTTTTATGTTATCAGTTCCGCCGCGCCCGTTGAGGCTTTTATTCCGCTTGTGCCCATCCTGTTGGCTGTTATCCCCGGTTTGATTTACGCCAAGCATTTTATGAAAACAAGATTCTTTAATAGATAAAAGAGGGGTGCCACTATGTTTGCTGTGACTTTATCGGCTGTAGAAAAGGTTTACTGCCCCAACACACCCAAAAAAGTAAATGCCCTTAAAAACCTTTCATTGCAAATTAAGCGGGGGCAAATGGCGGCGGTCATGGGCGCCAGCGGAAGCGGCAAGAGCACCCTGCTTCGCATCATCGGTTGCCTTGACAGGCCCACAAGCGGCGCCGTGCATGTGTTAGGTTATGATACGGGTGCTTTGTCCGAAAAGAAACGCGCATCCTTGCGAAGCAAGGATATCGGCTTTGTCCTGCAGGATTTCGGGTTGATTGCCAACCGAAGCGCCTTGGAAAACGTGATGATTCCCATGTACTTTTCTAACATTTCCCTCAGGCAGGGGAAAAAGGACGCCTTGGACGCGCTGATACGGGTGGGGCTGTCCGATAAAATAACCGAAGTTCCCGCCAACTTGTCAGGCGGGCAGCAGCAGCGTGTCGCCATCGCCAGAGCCATTGCCAGCCGCTGCGATTTGCTGTTGGCCGACGAGCCAACCGGCGCGCTGGATATAAAAACGGGCGATGAGATTATGGAAATATTCAAAACATTAAAGCAAGGCGGCTGCACCTGTGTTATTGTGACGCACAATCCGCGTATCGCGGAACAATGCGACGTAACATTTAATATTTCAGACGGCGAACTGGTGGACGGCAGTCTTTAAAAGAGGTTCCTAGTGGAAATTATTATATAGACGGCCGATAAAAACCATGTAATGCCTTTCCTCCGGTACGTCTTCGCGATTCGCGTGAGCGGCGCGGCGATCCAGGTTTTTTTTCTTTAACCTATACTGTGGCACAGGAGCTTTTTCTGGATCGCTTCACTTCGTTCGCGAAGACGAGAGCCACGGAGCCCACATATCTTGTTTATACACTGCCTCCCTCGGCACGTCTTCGCGAGCCGCGTGAGCGGCGCGGCGATCCAGGTTTTTTTCTTTAACCTATACTGTGGTACAGGAGCTTTTTCTGGATCGCTTCACTTCGTTCGCGAAGACATAATTGAGCATGTCTGATTATCGCATTAATGCTTTGCCCTTGATACGTCTTCGCGAGCCGCGTGAGCGGCGCGGCGATCCAGGGTTCTTTCCCCGTCTTGTTCGCGTATGTCGCGGTTATATCACTTCCACGTCGTGGTACTGACCACTAACTACTAGTCACTGCCCCTTAACCTTGCGTATGTCGCGGTTAAACCGTTCCTCCCCGGAAGAACCTTGTTTTCCGGTTGTTAACTCTCAATTCTTTACATTAGGGGGCTGGGGAGGTTTCGATTCCTCCCCTAAGCCCCCCTAACAACCCCCGTTCCCCCTCGCAAACGACCAGGGCTTTCGCCATGGACCCGAAAACCGGATTGCAAATCTCCACCCTTCCCCTGACAATATCGGCTTACCTCGTCTTACACCGACTTATCGATGTCTTGACCCCCACACACCCCATCCAAATACTAAACACTAACCACTGGCCACTAACCACTCTCCACTCTCCACTCTCCACTCTCCACTCTCCATTCTCCATTCGTACAACTCTCCACTCTCATATCCTTGACGCTCCGCCCGCGGACAGGTATACTGCCGATAGGACAATTCGGTATTATCCGCCGGGCCGGATAGCGTCACACATTCGCGCAGGCGCGTTTGACGGCGCTCATGCTTGTTATGAAACCTGAAGGAGAGGCATCGACATGAAAACATTTAAATTCGCGATCATCGGCGCGGGAAGCACCTATACGCCGGAGTTAATTGAGGGCCTGATCAACATGCGGGAGAGTATCCCGTTACGGGAACTGGTACTGATGGATATTGACGCGGAAAAACTGCACATCGTGGGCGGGCTGGCGGAACGGATGATTCGCCATGCCGGCCTGGACTGCCGCTTTTTATTAACACAGCAGAGGGATGATGCGCTGGACGGCGCGGACATTGTTTTTGTGCAAATCCGCGTCGGGAAACTGCCCGCGCGGATACTGGATGAAAAGATTCCCTTAAAGCACGGCTTAATCGGCCAGGAGACAACCGGTATCGGCGGTTTCTTCAAGGCGCTGCGCACGGTACCCGTACTGGCCGATATCATGGGGCGCATGACGGAACTATGCCCGGACGCCTTTATGATTAATTTTTCCAATCCGTCCGGAATTTGCGCCCAAGCGCTTTACGACATGGGCTATACCCGTATGATGGGCCTGTGCAACGCGCCGATTGCCATGCTGACAGATCCGGCTGAGGCGCTGGGCCTCGACCTTACCAAAACAGAATCGGATTATGTGGGGCTTAATCATTTCAGCTTCATCACATCCATCCGAAGCGGCGGCGTGGATTATTTAAAAGAGGCGGTATCCGGAGATGATAGGCTGCTGGAAAAACTATCCGGGCAGCAGGGTTTTGATAAGGAAATCATTCGGCTGGCAGGCGCTATACCAAACGGCTATCTCCAGTATTATTATTTTACCCGCGAACGCTTCAATTATATGCAATCCGCCAAAGAGACCCGCGGTGAAATCTGCGTGCAAATTGAACGCGATCTATTGCAAATGTACGCGGATGAAGGCTTGTATGAAAAACCCACTCTGCTAAGCAAGCGCGGCGGGGCGCGGTATTCGGAGGTTGCCCTGTCACTGGCCGACGCGATAGCCAACGACAGGAAGCAGACGCATGTGGTAAACGTGCCCAACCGCGGCGCCTTCCCCTTCATGGAAGACGGTGACGTGATGGAACTGAAGGCTGTGGTCGGTAAGGACGGCGCCGTGCCTATCCCTATGGGTGAAGCCGGAAACCGCCATATCCGCTCACTGCTGCGTTCCGTCAAGGCGTATGAACGTTACGCGGCGCAGGCTGCCTTAACAGGCGACAGGGACTTGGCTTTAAACGCGCTGATGTGCCATCCGCTTACCATGGACATGCCTTCCGCGCGGGCTTGCTTTGATGAAATGCTGGAGGCGCACAGGCCTTATCTTGAGCGCTTCTTCCGGTAAAATCAAAGCAAGGCGGGGCGTGTTCGCCCGGAAAAGGAGAGGTTGAAGCGTGGGCCGCGAGTATGTAATCGGCGTAGACGGCGGAAATACCAAGACAGATTATTTTTTATTTAACCGGAACGGCACTTTCACGGACCACCTGCGCGACGGAACCTGCAGCCATGAGCACATAGGCTATGAAGGCGCCAAGCAGAAAATGGGCCATTGTATTCAAACATTGCTTGACAGAAACGCGTTGACCATGGCCGATGTGGCTGCCGGGGCCTTCGGGTTGGCGGGGATTGACCATAAGCACCAACGCGATCATCTGCTGGATGTCATAGGCCGTATTGGGTTTCACGTCTATGACGCGGACAATGACAGCTTTTTGGGTATCATCGCGGGAACCACCCACGGATACGGCATCTGCTCTATCAACGGCACCGGAACCGTTTCAGGCGGCATCGATCCGATGGGGAACCGCCTGCAGGTAGGGGGCATCGGCGAACTGGTGGGCGACGACGCAGGCGGTGTGTATATTGCCCGCAGGGGCGTTCGCGCCGTATACGACAGTTTTTTCAGATGCGGCGTTCAAACAGCCTTATCCGCGCCCGTCTTCCGCATGTTTGACATTTATGACGCCGGTGAGCTGATGCGCGCCATCGCGGAGAAGGACGAGATTATCCATTCCGCTCAAATGACGCGCGCGGTATTCATCGCGGCATCGCAAGGGGACGCAGCCGCGCTGGAGATACTCAACCACGTCGGGCTTCAGCTGGCTAAAACGTCGGCGGGGTGCATCCGTCATCTGCACTTTGAGGGTACGGTAGAAGTGGTACTGGCAGGGTCCGTTTGGCAAAAGGCCGAGTGCCCTTCACTATTGAAGACATATCAAAAACATATGGCGGCGTTTCTGCCCGATAAAACATTGGAATACAGCGTATTAGGCGTGCCGCCCGCCACGGGCGCGGTTTTATGGGCCATGTCGCTGGCGGGCGACGACCCTTACGCGGGGGAACACAGGGCCATGGTTACCCAAGCGGTAGAGCGCGCTTTTGCCAAGCCATAGCATTTGCCGCGCCGCTACGATTTATACGTAAAAAAGCATTTCACCATAGGTGGGCACCGGCCAAAGTTCACCGGGCATAAGCGTTTCCAACGCGTCCGACGCGGCCCGGACGCTGCCCATAAGGGGCAGGGCCCGGGCGTGCCAAGCGCGTCCGCATTCGCCGGTGGGCGCGTCGGACAGTTCCTTCAGGCAGGTTTTCAGGTTATCCAACCCGCTGATTAACGCGTCGCATTGCAGGGAAAACGCGTTCAGGATATCTCTTTGTTTCAAGGCATCCACTCCCGCCAGTTCGGTATCGTATACCTCGCGGGCGCATCGTGCCCTGTAGGCAAGCGCGGCGGGTAAAATTTGCTTGGATTGGACGTCCAGCAGCGTCTGCGCCTCGATACGCAGGCGTTTGATATAGGTGTCCCAATGCACGGCGAT
>WRFT01000009.1 GCA_009776385.1 Clostridia bacterium | reverse complement strand
GGCACGGTAATCACCCCTGTCCTGTTACCGTTCATCCCCGGAAAAGCCTTTGCGTTTAAGGGCTGGCTTTTAGGCATGATTGGTACAGCCGCTATGGTATGGGCGTATGGTTGGCTTGCTCCGCCGTTCTTGCTTTTGGGGCTTGGTTACATGCTTGCCCTACCGACCTGTTCCGCCTATTTATCGATGAACTTTACCGGAGCGTCAGCCTATACATCACCATCCGGCGTACTTAAGGAAATGAAAATCGCCATCCCTTTGATGGCTGTTTCGCTTTTGTCGGGCGTGACTTTACTATTGATAAAGACCTTTATGGGTTGACGGGAGGTTATGATGAAGCATCAATATTTAAAAAATGTAACCACGCTTGCCTTTGACGCTGAAAAATGTACCGGCTGCGGTAAATGCACAGAGGTATGCCCGCATGGCGTGTTTGACATGGATGTAAAAAAGGCGCGGATTGTCCAAAGGGATTTTTGTATAGAATGCGGAGCCTGCGCCTTGAATTGCCCGGCAAGGGCGATTGAGGTTAAGGCAGGCACCGGCTGCGCGGCGGCAATCCTAATGAGCTGGTTTACCGGCAAGGAGCCTGTCTGCGGGTGCAACGACAGCGGCGGATGCTGCTAAGAAAGGTTCAATATTTGATGCGCGAACACAGCCATGCAGTATCGCGCTTACTCCGTTATAACCACGCATGGAATCCCGTTATCCTTGGCGTATTGCTCGGCATAACTGCCCCGCATGACGGCCAGGGACAGTCCCTCACAGCCGGCAAAAGCATCTTCGCCAATGGATGTTACGCTTGCCGTTATATTTAATGCCGCCATATTTTTATTGCCTTTAAACGCCCAGTTCCCGATGCCTGTAACGCTGTCCGGGAGCGTTATACCGGTTAAATTAATACACTCACTAAAAGCGAAATTACCAATTTCCGTAACGTTTCCCATTATCGTCACGTTGGTTAAATCGCTGCAGCCGAGGAAAACGCCCCAACCGATGTTTGTCACCCTCTGTGGGATAATCACGCCGGTTAAGCTTGCGCAATGACGAAACGCGGCAGCACCGACTTCAAGTATGCTTTCGGGGAGTGTGACGCTTGTCAGACTGACGCAATTGTAGAACGCAGCCCTGTCAATGAACTCAACACCCTCCGGAAGGGTTAGATGAGTTAAGCTGCCGCAATCGGCAAAAGCGGACTCGCCGATTGTTTTGATGCCCACCGAGAAGGTGAGGTTAGTCAAACCGTCACAATGCCAAAATGCCTCTTTTCCAATTTCCATCACACTGCCCGGAATGGTCACGCCTGTCAGACGGCCGCAACCCACAAATACGCGGCCAATGCCCGTCACCGGGTATCCGTCCAGCTCGCTTGGGATAACCAAGTCGCCGCCGGGTTCTTCCACATATCCCTTTATCACCGCACCGGTTTCATCCAGCATATACTTCCATTGCCCGCCCGCATCCGTAAAATAATGCGGGATTCCGTAAGATTTCGCGTATTTTTCAGCGAAGCTGCCTAACGAAATGCTTAATGTAAGGCTTGTACAATCAAGAAAAGCGTTATCACCAATTTCTGTCACGCTTTCCGGAATCGTCAGGCCTGTCAGTTTTTTGCAATTCATAAACGCGCCCCTGCCGATACGCGTTAACCCCCTCGGCAAGGTCACGCTAGTGATATCACAAACATAGAACGCCATGTCGCCTATACTTGTAACGCTCTGCGGGATTGTCACGCTAGATAACTCACCGGTTAAATAGCAACAGGCGAACGCGGAGTCACCTATGGATATGATGCCGTCAGGAATGGTGTAATCCTTGCCTTTTTTATTCCTGGGGTATGAAACCAGCGTTTTTAACTGCCTGTTTAACAGTACGCCGTCTATGCTCTCAAATACCGGATTTTCAATTGCCACCGTAATGGAGGTAAGGTTACACCGTTCAAATGGATTCCCTTGGATGCTCGTTATACTAGCCGGCAAGGCCACTTTGGTTAAGCTTAGGCATCCCCAGAATGCGTCTAACCCAATACTCGCTACACCCTCCTTGATAGTCACACCGGCAATGCCGCTGCAACCGCTGAACGCCTCTCTTCCAATGCTCTTCACACTGCCCGGAATGGTCAGGCCGGTGATACGGTTACAATCCATGAATGCATAGTCGCCGATGGCCGTTACAGCGTATTTACCAAGCTTGTTCGGAATGGTTATTTTTCCCCGAGGTTCCTTCACATAGCCTGTGATGACCGCGCCATCACCCAGTAGAACATACTTCCAATTACCACTTCTCTTTTCTTCCTCGGCCGCTCCGGCTGCCATCAATAGCGCCAGAAAAACGGTGAATACAGCCAGTAGTTTTACGCAGAAATACTTTTCACGCATTTGACTCGTTCCCCCTGCCACATGCCGCTGCGGATAAATGATACGCGTATGAAATAAGTTATATGGATTATACCAAAATTATATCAAACTGTCACTTGACTAACTGTTCGTTCAATTTGTCTTTTATATTGTGATATGATATGCTCAAAACATATGAGCAGAACGGAGGACAACGCCATGAAAATAACACGATTCGATCGCACCGCCGCGTATCCTGCCCATGAAGGCACCATTCTGGCACTTCCCGTGATTCCCGAGGATATTCAAGCGCCGTTCGATCACGCTTACGGTTATCTGGAAAACGGCGGCGAGATGGAGACGCATCAACACCCCACCCATGAGATATACATCGTCTTTAGCGGAACCGGTACGGTCATGGTAGACGGTGAAGAAGCGGAAGTGAAGCCGGGTGATGTGATAGAGATTCCGCCAAACAAACTGCACACAATGAGGGGAAAAGCGGGGACGCCTTTCCTTTGGGCGGCGTTTTGGTGGCCGGTTACGGAATAATAACCTTTTTGTAAAGCAGTGTCACGGTAAACTCACTTCTTTGGAATATACGAATGTTCAGCTACGATTCCCGGCATATTACCGGGGAGCTTGAATTTTGGAAATTGTACCAACTCCGGCAAATCGTCCAGCCAGCCAAGCCTATAGGCGGTGAACGGCGATAACTGAGGGGTGTGCATATGGGTTCTCCTCATTACCTCCAACGGATAATGCTCTTCAATATACTCCATAAGCTCCTTGCTTACACCGAAAAAATCCCGTCTCGCTTGTTTCCCTTCTTCTTGATATAAATCCACCGCTCCGAATGTATGCAAAATTTCGTGAGCAAGCACATAGTTGGTTCCGGCGAAAATAATGGATTTTTCGTGGTAGCGCCCCGCCGCTTCTGAACGTGAAAAATCGGCATAGTAAGGCCAAGCATAGCTGCGATCGAACTCCGGCGTAAATATCACATAGGTCACATTATTGGTACGGTATTTATCGGCAAGTTCAAGGTACGGGATGTTCTTTTCAATAAAATTGTCAATTTCCGTACGGGTTGCTCGAACTAACTCATCGGAATCGTCGCCGCCCGCCAACCGGCCTTCAAGTTTCATGGTATAGAAGAGATCTTGGCTGCCCCTGTCGGTTTGGTATTGATAAAAATGCAGTTCCTTTCCGTATTCGCATGCCGCTTCTTCCAGATACTGCATGGAATACTGCAGGTACTTGCGAAACGCGGCCATCGCTTCGCCGCTCCATTGCGGTGTATCATCGTTGTATACGTATATGCTTACCACAAGAACGGTACCGTCCAGCGTTTTTGCGCTGCCTAAGGGAGAGTTAAAATATCCATCGCGGTAAGAGACAGCGGACGCCGGGTATTGACCGCCGAAGTTTTTATCAAAAACGAGCACCTCATATGCCGCATTACGCAGATAGATTTTACTATCACCGAAGGCCGCCGGAAACGGGAAGTATTCGGTATCCCAATCTTCCTCCCATTCGAGGTGAACCTTATCGGCGTCCATCCAGTATGTACCCCACGCGAAAAAACCGGGTTCTAATACATGAAGAGACAGCAAGAATTGCCCGTTATCCAGAAAATCGATATAAGCGAGGTCGGATCGTAAACCGCCGAATAATTCATCCATATCATATTCATTACCGTCTTCAGATAGCCACGCGCTTAACGCATAAACACCGCGCGCCGACGCGGGGAGGCTGTCTTTAAAACTGAACGGGGGTGTTGGCATGGTTTTTTTAAAAGACGCATTCGCCCATTGATCGATATGCGAAGGTAAAACGATGCCGAACCAATCGCCGTCTCCCAACAAATCCGCTTGTTTTGGGCGGTTAAAGTTTTCCGCGTCGTTGGATTCATACCAATCAAAGTATACAGTATTCTCACTGCCCTGTACTTTATAACGACCGTTCAATTGAATACCCGCATATTCATGTGTTGCGGACAGGTTTAACGTGAATGTATCGTCGGTTCTGAACTCAAAGTAGATTTCATCTGTATCGATGCCTTGTTCCCGAAGCTGATCGGAGTATACATGGGTGTAGGATTCACTCCCCGTATCCCTCCAGTAGGTCATGACCCAACGCTCCGATTGAACCGGTATGGGTGAGTTCGTTTTTTCAAATATAATGCTGCCGCCTTCGCTTGTATACAGGTAGAGTGTGCTGCCATTGATATACAGTTTGTCCATCCCGTTTTCATATATAAGCAAAAGGGTGTCATCTCCGGTTTTTGTATATTTACCCCTTTCCGTCTCCATTCCCAACGCTGTTAAGTCCCAGATATATGTGCCGTCGGCACGCAGCACGATATTGACAGCACTCGCATCAATGCCGAAAGAATCGAAACGGTCAACCATATTCTCGCCTTCATCGTCCCAATATATCAAGACATATTCCCCGACCAAGTGATCCGTCAGAGAATTGCCGGACTCGAACACTTCCCTTTGCTTTGCGAAAGTTAAAGCGTAATCGTCTTCCCGATAAATGAGCCTGTCACCGTCTATGGCCAGAATATCCTCCCCGCCGCTATAGGCGAGTACAAGTGTTGAATGGTTTGTCACTTGATAAGTGCCTATGTCCACTCCCATTTCCAAAGCCGATAAATCCCATGTGTAGGTTCCGTCAACCCGCAGTTCGATACATAAATCGATGGTGTTGATACCCTCTTCCGATAAAAAACCTATGTACTCCGCCTCTCCGTTTTTCCAGGATACCAGGGAGTATTTCCCCACAAGCGAACCAACCTCTGACGCTTCTTTAGCAGATGCGTTTATTGTATTGCAGGAAATAGCCAAGCAGGAAAAGCCGAGGATAGCCGTAAAGAGTATCGTCAGTATTTTTTTCACCGGTATACCTCCTTTTTGTAAACCCTATCTTCCAACCCGTATCCGTACCGTTACGGCAGGCATGCGCGGAGGTGAATGCTAAAAAGCGAACCGGAATATCAAAGCAAACCATGCATATTGTGTATGGCGGCTAATCCATTTTTTATAATAAAGCTTAACGGTTGCCATCGAGATAGCGCTTCAATCCTTCAATTTTTTCGTTTCTAATCATATTGAATCATCCGCTTTATTGCAAGTAGTGAGCAACGGAAACAATAGTGACTTGCGTAAGCCGATAAATACGCTAAAATAGCGGTATGGAGCATCATTTTACGCACAGTTCGGGGAGTATTATGGCAAGTCTCAATACAGACCGTAAAAGGATATGGTGTTTAGAGCGGTGAAAAATATCCTTAAGGAGAGATTATGACAAAAACATATGAGTTCGATGCCGTCATCCAAAAAGTACCGGATCAAGACGGCGCGTATGCAGCGTTTCCCTTTGACATCAAGACCCTATTCGGCAAAGGCCGCGTGTTCGTCCATGCTACTTTTAACGGCGAACCCTATGACGGAAGCATCGTTAATATGGGTGTAAAAAACCCGGACGGATCGGTTTGTTACATCATTGGGATACGCAAAGATATACGGGCAAAAATCGGTAAGCAGACGGGAGATACTGTTCGTGTAACGGTTCGGGAAAGACGGCTTTAAAGATTAATTCGTTCGTAAGCTGTCTATACTATTATATATGATAATTTCACATTCCGGTGACGAAGACTGATTGATTTTCATCAGTTTATATAGTAATATCTCATAACGTCACACGGAGGTGTCTATGTGAATTTCAGCTTATAAAGCCCATGCAATTTTCGTTTTATTAGCACCCTAAGCATCGTTATACCGCTACAACCCATATTCATATACGAGGTGAGCAGGCTTGATTGAAATAGTTGGGTCAAAAAACGAATTATGTACGGGTTGTAACAGGTGTGTACGTGAATGTCCGATGGAAATGGCAAACCTAACCCGCTTGGATGAAGCCGGGAATATTAAAGTTGAGATAGATTATGACAAGTGTATCGCTTGCGGATGGTGTATTTCGGCATGCAAGCACGAAGCGAGGTATTTCGAGGATGATACCGCGCAGTTTTTTGATGATTTATCTAAGGGCATGCCACTATCGCTTATGGTTGCGCCAGCCATCAGGACGAATATCCCCGAGTATAAAAAGTTATTCACCTATTTAAAACGGCTTGGCATCAATAAGATATACGATGTTTCGCTGGGCGCCGACATCAGTATTTGGGGACATATAAAGTATATAGAAAAAAACATGCCGTTACCTATTATAACCCAACCATGCCCGGTGGTTGTCACTTACTTGGAAACCTATCGTCAGGAATTGTTACCCAGGTTATCCCCTGTACATGGGCCGGTAGGCTGCGCTTCGATATATATGAAAGCCTATCAGGGGATAAATGACCGAATCGCTTTGCTTTCCCCCTGCATTTCTAAGAAAGCCGAGCTTACAGATACAAGGTTGGGTGAATATAACGTTACTTTTGCGGGGCTTGCCAAATACATCAAAGACAACGCAATCGTTTTTCCCGATGAAGAAACCGGATTCGACCATGAAGCATGCGGGCTGGGTTCCCTGTTTCCGTTACCGGGAGGATTAAAGGAAAACATTGAGTATTTTATAGGAAAAAAGCTGCATATCGCAAAAGCGGAAGGTTTTGACTTATACGATAAGCTGGACGAATACGCTAAAACGCCGGTGGCGTTTTTACCCGATATATATGATGTATTAAGCTGCGCTGAGGGTTGTAATGTAGGGCCTGCCGCTTTATATAGGCAAAATGTTTTTGAGATAGATAAAACAATGAATACCCGCAGAAAAAAGGCAATCGAAGACCGAAAACGAGAGCACTATCTTGCGGTATACGAAAAATACGACGCGACATTTGATTTTTCACGATTCTTGAGAAAATACAATCCTATCTATTCTACCTTCCCGACAATAACCGATGGCGATATAGGAGAGGCATTTGAATTATTAGGTAAATCCAGTTATGAAAAGCAGCATATCGATTGCAGTGCCTGCGGCAGTGATTCTTGCTATAAAATGGCCAGAAAAATCGCATTGGGCGTGAATATTCCGGAAAATTGCATTGTGAAATCAAAAGAAGACGCGCAAGCTGAGCATGAAGATAACATGCGCGCCCATGAGCAGCTTGCTGAAATGGAAAAAACGCATGAAGCGGATGAGCGTATGCGGCTTGTACTGGACGCCACGCCCTTCGGGGCTCATTTTTGGGATAAAAACCTAAAAATGATTGATTGTAATAAAGCCGCTGTCAGTTTGGTAAAACAGACAGACAAGCAGGAATTAATGAAACATTTTCTTGATTATTCACCGGAGTATCAGCCTGACGGACAAGTCTCTAAGGAAACGGCGATTCAAAGCTTACAAAAAGCATTTGTCGAGGGGTACCTGCGCGTAGAATGGGTACATCAGGCTCTCGATGGGGAGATTATTCCTTGTGAAGTCACCTTGGTTCGCGTGGATTATAAAAATGAACAGTTGCTTATATCGTACATAAGGGATTTACGAGAACAAAAGCAGATGATACGGGAAATAGAAGCGGCGCAGGTTACCACATCCGCCATGTTTGACGCTAATCCCTACATCAATATTTTATTTGACAGCAACTTCAACGTGATTGACTGCAACCCAGCGGCTCTTCGTTTTTTGGATTTTGAAACAAAACAGGACTTAGTAACCGGGCTTATGGAACGCATCATGCAAAGCACCCCCGCCTTGCAATCTGACGGCCGTTTTTCTTCCTCTTTAGGAGAAAAATTGAATACAGCCGCAAAAGACGGCTATACAAAGTTTGAGACTGAATTAATTATAAAAAATGAAAGCCGTATCTTAAGCGTGGAATTTAAGAAAATTCCATATAAAAACAGTTTCGCGATCGTCGCTTATGTATTTGACATGACAGATATTTACAAACGTGAAATGGAACTCACTCGCGCTCACGAGCAGAATAAGCTGCAGTTAACGAAACTGGATATGGCCATAGAGGCGTCAAAGGTCGGGCTGTGGGAAATGGAGATTGTGTATGACGATCCGGTCAATCCCACGAACGTCTTTATATGGTCGAACGAGTTTCGATATATTTTAGGGTATACGGATGAGACCGATTTTCCCAACTTGCTTTGCAGTTGGAGCGATAATATACATCCTGACGACAAAGAAAGAATTCTTGACACGTTTGAAAAACACATCATGGATACGACCGGTAAAACGCCCTATGACTTGGAATACCGAATTCGTAAAAAAGACGGCGAGTATGCCTATTGCCGTGATGCCGGCGTGACACTGCGAGATAAAAACGGTGTACCCATCCGTGTTGTGGGCACACTGGTGGATATGACCGAAACAAAAAACATCTTACTGGATACAGACAGGCAGCGCATAGCGGCGGAAGCCGCCAATAAAGCGAAAAGTAACTTTTTATCTACCATGAGCCATGAGATACGCACCCCGATGAACGCCATCATCGGCATGACAGCCATCGGGAAATTATCCGGTGACATAAAGAAAAAGGATGAAGCCTTAACCAAAATAGACGGGGCCTCCAAACACTTGCTCGGCATTATCAATGATGTGCTTGATATGTCTAAAATTGAAGCGGACAAGTTTGAGTTGTCACCTGCCAGCTTTAATTTTGAAAAAATGCTGCAAAAAATCGCGGATGTCATTAACCTGCGCGTGGATGAACGGCGGCAGAAGTTTTACGTATATATTGATAAAAGCATACCGCGTACGCTTGTCGGCGACGATCAACGGCTGGCGCAAGTCATTACCAATCTTTTGTCCAATGCCGTGAAATTCACGCCCGAGGAGGGGATGATACGCCTTGACTCTACCTTGTTATCAGAAGAAAACGGCGTATGCCGCTTACAAATAAGTGTTGAAGATACGGGCATAGGCATTACGGACGAGCAAAAAACGCGCCTGTTTACTTCGTTTGAACAAGCAGAAGCCAGCACCACACGTAAATACGGCGGCACAGGGCTTGGGCTTGCCATTACCAAACGCATAGTGGAATTGATGGATGGTGAGGTTTGGGTAGAGTCAGAACCGGGGAAAGGGTCGAAATTCATTTTTACATTTGTTATGAAACGCAGTTTTGATACGGAAACCAATTTGCTTGATAAAAATGTCAACTGGAGTAATATACGCATTTTCGTTGTGGATGATGAACCGGAAATCCGTGAGTTTTTCACGGTCGTCGCGGATAATCTCGGAATTGACTGCACTATAGCCAAAAGCGGTGAAGAAGCGGTAAACATGCTGGAGGAAGATGATAATTACAATATCTATTTTCTCGACTGGAAGCTACCGGGTATAAGCGGAATTGAGCTGGCGCGGCAGATACAAAGGAAACCGCTGAAGAATTCCATTGTTACCATTTTCTCATCTGTCGATTGGAATGATATTGAAGATGAAGCGCGGGAAGCGGGTGTGGACAAGTTTCTGCCTAAACCTTTGTTCCCATCGGTTATCGTTGATGTCATCAATGCCTGCATCAATACGATTGCTGAAGCGGGCGACAATGATGATGCCAAGCACGCGGTTGACTATACCGGATATACCATATTGCTTGCCGATGATGTGGAGATAAACAGGGAAATCGTGCTTGCGTTACTCGAGCCTACGAACCTGACCGTAGAATGCGCGGAAAATGGTAAACAAGCGGTGAGTATGTTTGAGCGCGATCCGGGAAAATACCATATGATTTTTATGGACATCCAAATGCCTGAAATGGACGGTTACGAGGCTACGCGTCAAATTAGAGCGCTACCAGTAAAGCAGGCAAAAACCATACCGATTATCGCCATGACCGCCAATGTTTTTAGAGAAGATATTGAAAAAAGCTTTGAAGTCGGCATGAACGGCCATATCGGCAAACCGATTGCTTTTGAAGAGGTACTAAAAGAGTTGCGTCAGTATTTACGATAACCCACTACCCATGGACAAAAAAACGATAGAGAGGGACTAAACGAATGAATAAGACAGCCAAAAAGAAACAAAAAAGCGCTCTCTCTCCTCGTTTTATTATTTCCGGTTTAATCATCGTGGTACTGCTTGTTGTTATCCCCTTGATTACCGTATTCTTGCTCACTCAGGCGTATGACGGGCAGATACGAAACGAGACAAATCAAGCCTCCAACTCCATCCAACGAACGGTACGGTCCTTTGTGGACGGGGCATATAACCTCATCTATGAGCTGGCGGTCAATCCCAGTATGCTTACGATGGATACCGATGTACAGACACCCATTATTGAAAGCACGGCGGCGCGTAATGATTTTATAGAACTGTTGTATCCTACGGGAATTGACGGCTGGCAAACAGCACGGTCTGACGGAAATAGACCGGCCGACCGAAGCAGCCGATGGTGGTTTATCCAAATGATGGAGAAAAGACAGCCTTTTGTTTCCGGGTCTTATTATTCAGCCACGACAGGAATGCCATGCGCCGCTTTGTTTATACCCATGTATGAACGCGACGAAATGATTGGTGTTTTTGGCGCCGACATTAGTTTGGGTTATATCCAATGGCTGATAGAACAATTCGCGAACCCGGAAATAGGACGCTACTCCTTTATTATTGACGGCGACGGCGGTGTTGTCGCGCATCCTAATAACTCATTTATAGAAACGCTTACCAATTACCGATCACTGGTGCGTACGGTTCCCGAACTGGATGAACTTGGAAACACAGTCTTTGATATTGTAAGCGGGAATGTCATTACCGTAGAAGAAGAGTTTATCATTTCCGACGAATACAAAGCCGTTATCAAAGCAGTTATGAACGGTGAGAGCGGTTTGGAAATTGTCACCGATAACAACGAGACATTTTATATGAGTTATGAGCCGATCAGTATGCCGGGCTATTCCGACTCATGGTCTGTTGTAACGTTACAGGATAAAAACATAGCCATGGATGTTGTTACCAGATTAACATTCCAGGTAATCCTTATCATATCGGTTATCATGGCGGTTTTCGCTGTCTTGATTATCAGTTATTCCAGGTCCTTACGCCGAACCCTTATTAACCTTGAAAACGCAAGAAGCGACGCGGAGCAAGCCAATATTGCCAAATCCGCTTTCCTTGCCAACATGAGCCACGAAATCCGCACGCCAATGAACGCTATCATCGGAATGACCTTGATTGGCCTGTCAGCAAACGATAAAGACCGGATGATAGACTGCTTTAATAAGGTAAACGACGCTTCTAAACATTTGTTGGGAATTATCAATAACATTTTGGACATGTCTAAAATTGAATCCGGTAAATTTGATTTAACAGAATCCGAGTTCGATATACGGCGGATGATCGAACAGGTTGTGAATGTCAGTAAAGTACGTATAGAGGAAAAGAAACAAGAGTTTACGGTGTGTATTGATGAAAATATCCCCCGGTACTTGTTCGGAGACGATCAACGCCTTTCGGAGGTCATTACAAACCTGATTAACAACGCGGCTAAGTTCACTCCGGATAACGGTTCTATTAAGCTGGATGTTCGGCTCGATGGGGAAGAGAATGAGGAGTGTCATATCCGATTCTGCGTAATAGATACCGGTATTGGCATTAGCCCGGAACAACAGGCAAAGCTGTTCACTTCATTCCAGCAAGCGGAAA
Source organism: Clostridia bacterium (assembly GCA_009776385.1). Taxonomy (GTDB): domain Bacteria; phylum Bacillota; class Clostridia; order Christensenellales; family Aristaeellaceae; genus WRFT01. Next base: position 4,412 of record WRFT01000009.1, on the reverse strand, counting down.
GCAGTACATCCCGAAAATACGGCGGGACGGGTCTTGGCCTTGCCATTTCCAAAAGCATCGTAGAGATGATGGGAGGCAAGATATGGATAGAGTCGGAACTTGGCAAAGGCGCGGCTTTTATTTTTACCATACACGTCAGACGAGGCACCGGCGAGCTGTTACCGGAATCATTACAAGACGAAGCAATAGATCACTTTGAGGGGCATCGCATCCTTTTGGTTGAGGACGTGGAAATTAACCGTGAAATTGTCATAGCGCTGCTTGAACCGACGCTTCTTGAAATAGAGTGCGCGACCAATGGCTGGGAAGCGCTTGAGATGTTCGCGGAAGCTCCAATGAAATATGAGCTGATATTTATGGATATGCAGATGCCGGAGATGGATGGGCTGGAGGCGACACGACGGATTCGCGCGCTTGATTTGCCAAACGCTAAAACCATTCCCATTGTGGCTATGACCGCGAACGCGTTTAGGGAGGATGTTGTCAAATGCCTTGAAGCCGGAATGAACGGTCATTTGGGTAAACCATTGGATTTTGAGGCGGTTCTTAATAAGCTGCGTACCTATCTGCTGACGGGAGTGCCGGGCGGTTTGGTATGGGACCAAAAGTATGAACTGGGCAATATTCAAATAGACAGACAGCATAAAAGTGTTTGCGACATGGTTAACAACCTCATCAGGCAATGTGAAAAAGGAATGGCGGCAGAAACCGTACAAGAAACCCTGGCGTTTTTAGTGGATTATACGACATACCATTTTGAAAGCGAGGAAGCCCTGCAGATTGAAGTCGGTTATCCGGGGTATATAAAACATAAAAAGATTCATGATGATTTTAAGGCTACAGTCGGTAATTTGGTGGCAAACTATAAGGAAAACGGTTCGTCGGTAATACTGGCAAGCGATATTCGAGAAATCGTGATAAAGTGGCTGACCAAACATATACAATACGAAGACACGAAAATTGGCAACCATATGCTGCAATCAAAAATGAATAGGGATCAAACGCTTTATCCGGATATGAAAATGAGTTAGCCCCTGTTTGAAGGGGTCTTCCCCTGTCAGGCTAACAGCATCCTGTCATTCATCATTTCTTCACTCACGGCGTTTCCAAAAAACTCCATTAAATCCTTCACCGTTAAGTTTTTCTTTCCCTCGCCGCTCACATCTAAAATGATCTTGCCATTGTTCATCATCATCAAGCGGTTACCCATTTTTAATGCGTCTTTCATATTATGGGTAATCATTAAAGTGGTTAAATTGTGCTCCGCAATCAACGTACGGGTCAGTTCCAGTACGGTGGCGGCCGTCTTAGGGTCTAGGGCGGCTGTATGTTCGTCTAGAAGCAGCAATTTGGGTTTTTGTAAAGTTGCCATGATAAGGGTTAAGGCCTGCCGCTGACCGCCGGAAAGCAGCCCCGCCTTTAAGCTTAAGCGTTTCTCCAGCCCCAGGTTCAACGGAGCCAGAATGGACTTGTAGTGTTCTCTTTCACTATTGGTAATCCCCCATCTGAGCGTACGGGTTTTACCGCGCCGAAATGCTACTGCCAGGTTTTCCTCAATCCACATGTTGGCGGCTGTACCTAACATAGGGTCTTGAAACACGCGACCCAGGTACTTGGCGCGTTTATACTCGGGCATTTTAGTCAGATTAATGTCATCTACATAGATGGAACCGCTGTCAACGGGATAAACACCGGCAATGCTGTTGAGCAAAGTGGATTTCCCCGCGCCGTTACCGCCGATAACCGTCGCAAAGTCCCCTTCTTGCAGCTTTAAGCAAATATCTACAATCGCGCGTTTTTCGTTGACGCTGTTGGGGAAAAAGGTTTTGCTGACATTTTCAACTTTAAGCATTATTATTCCTCCGCTTCATGCTATGTGAAATGCTTTGAAAACCGTTTCTCATCAACGGCAGCGCCAAGGCAATGGCGATAATTGCCGCGGTAAGGAGCTTTAAGTCGTTCGGGTTCATACCCAGTTCCAGTACGATAGAAATAACCATCCGGTAAATCACGGATCCTAAAATAATAGATATTAAATAATGCTTGAAGCAACGCGTACTAAATAAAACCTCGCCGATGATGACCGAAGCCAGGCCAATGACAATGGTACCCGTACCCATACTTACCTCCGCAAACCGTTGGCTTTGCGCCAGAAGCGAACCGGATATCGCCACCAGGCCATTGGAGAGCATCAAGCCTATCAGCTTTGAGGTATCGGTGTTGACCCCCTGCGCCCGTATCATTTGCGGGTTGCTGCCGGTGGCCCGCAGGCCGTAGCCTATTTCGGTACCGAAAAACCAATACAACCCACCCGCAAAGAGCAGTACCAACACCGAGCCCACGATAAGCACATCCACATTGCTTAGAAACACACCATTGGGCAATGCGATTCTGCGCGGGATACCGGTGACATCCGTAAACCGGGTAAAAATAGTCTCCATTTTGTTGATAGAAACATTTGCCTTACCCATCACCCGCAGATTGATGGAGTACAGAGCCGTCATGGTTAAGATACCCGAGAGCAGCGGCGGGATTTTCAACCTGGTATGAAGCAGAGCCGTGCATAGCCCCGCTAAAAGGCCGCAGAAAAAGGCGATGAGAATCGCAAGGTATGGGTTCATCCCTCCGGCAATTAAAACGGCGGAGGACGCTGCCCCAAGGGTCAGCGTCCCATCTACCGTTAAATCGGAAACTTCCAATACGCGGAAGGTGATAAAAACCCCTATGGTCGTTAGTGACCACATGATCCCCAATGGAAACGATGAGATGACCGCGTTTAGAATTCCGACCATACACGCTTACCTCGCGGAAACGTCTGTCGCTTGCGCCAGCACATCCTGCGGGAACACCAGGCCAATTGCCTCAGCCACTTCCATGTTGATGGCAACCGCCATATCCTTTAGGTGCTCAACCGGCATTTCGGCAGGATTTGCGCCCTCATTTAATATCCGCACAGCCATTTCACCGGTTTGGAAGCCCAAATTGTAATAATCAATGCCAATGGCAAAGGTTCCCCCGGATGCCACCTGGCTTTCCTCGCTGCAAACCAGCGGTATTTTCATATCCACAGCCGCGATGCTGAGAATATCCATTGCCGAGGAGATGGAATTGTCGGAAGGCAGCCAAATGGCCTCCACTTCCTTTGCCAGCGACTCGACGGTTTGAGGGATGTCAACCACGGCACTGAATGTTTTTTCCACAATGGTAAGCCCCAGGGCATCGGCGGCTTCCTTTGCGGTTTCCGCTTGAATTCTGGAGTTGTCTTCGCTGGAGTTGTACATGATACCTACAATCTTGATATCCGGCAGCACCTTGAGCATAAAGTCAAATTGCTCCGCGATGGACGGGAGATCGGAAGAGCCTGTGATGTTGCCGCCGGGTACTTCGTTGCTGTCAACCAATCCGGCGCCTACGAAATCGGTAACCGCCGTACCCAGAATGGGAATTTCGTTCGTTTTACTCTGTACCGATTGCACGGCCGGGGTTGCGATGGCGAGAATGAGATCGACACCGTTGTTTACGAACCGATCGCTGATTGTAGCCGCGATACTCATGTCGTCGTTCGCGTTTTGATAGTCGATAGCGATATTCTCACCATCCACAAAACCATTAGCCGCCAGTGCGTCTACAAAACCTTTTTCTGCGCCATCCAAAGCGCCATGGGTTACCCATTTGAGGATGCCGATTTTAATGGGTCCAGCGCCTTCTCCGATTGCCATAGAGGTTAGTGAGAAGACCATGACCAAAGCAAGTATGATTGAGAAAATTCTTTGACGTTTCATTGTATTAATCTCCTTTTCATTTTTAAATGTGCTGCTAAAAGCATAACGGGAGAAGCAATCCCTCAGTGCCATTCATCCCCTCCCTTCTTGGGAGCATATAAAAACGCCCCCGGACTTAATTCCGAGGGCCATTGTTCTAGCACTCGTGATACCACCTCAGTTCCGCACAACCTCACGGTTATGCGCTCACAGGGTACAAACATACCCTTATGCTGTAACGGGCATACCCGTCGCATCCTAATAAATGCTAACATCGTTCAGCGCGAGATTCCCGGGATGTATTCGCCGTCCGGTTCTTCTGCCGGCTTGCACCAACCGCCGACTCTCTAAAGAAGAACACTTGGGGGCTACTTGTTCCCGATCAAAACCTTTCGGGTTTACACGCCGTAAATTACACTAACGCTTGAGGTTTGTCAATGGTTTGATTCCAATTCAATTCAAATTTCATGGTTTTCACGTATCCATACGCTGCGGACTGGTATTTATACAAGTACCCATACTATAATGAACGCATCTTGAAGTAAAGCTGGTACCCGTATCATCATATCAATAACTATACAGAGAAAGGGAACCAACATTGATGAAGCATTGGGATATGAGCTCCCTTGGAATTATGATCGATATGGCCGG
>WRFT01000008.1 GCA_009776385.1 Clostridia bacterium | reverse complement strand
TTTTCAAGCAGGCTGAACATCTTTTCCGCGTTCAACGCCGTATAGACCTCATAAAACGGCCTGAGCATGTTCTTTAAAGCGGTAATATTCGTTAAGTCATCATCCACCACGATGATTTTGCTTAAAAGCTTAGCGATTGCCATTCCCTCCCCCGGCTTGCTTCCCGTTAACGGCCTGACAGCCATTGAGCCAGCCTTTCGGCGCCGGCATCAAATTCCGACTCCATGATCTTCTCCTTCAGCCATGCTATCCTATCCGCGTCCGTTTCATAGTCCGAGCGTTCCAGCCGGTCCATGGCTTCATCAATGCCGATCATATCATAGTTTATCAAGCTTTGACGCAGCATTTCTAAGACCGCGGGATCGGGCGCCGCGCGTTTTGGTTTACTCTTTTTACTATCCCATTCGGCCAGCCACATTTTAAGCCCGTTCACAAGCGTTTCCGCTGTTACAAGCAGGGCTTCATTCCCTGCCAATACCCCCGCAAAATCGCCGGCCTTCGCCTTTAACTCCAATTCTTCAGCCATTCTTTTAATCTCTTCCGCGCCGATATTCGCGCTGGCCCCCTTTACGGCGTGCACCCTGGCGGCATAATCAGAAAGCGTATCTCGTGTAACATGACGTAATTTTTCTAATGTAGCGGATGTATTTTCCGCATAAACACGCAGGACGGAAAGATAAATACCTGCGTCACCCAAATAAATGTCCAGCCCTTTTTGTACATCAATGCCGAAAATCTCCGTCATATCGGAGTAAGCCGTGGGACGCTGCGCACGCGCCGCATTGTCCGAGTCTGTCTGCGCGTGGGCTTCACGGGGTTTATCATGAATCCAACGCCTTACCGCTTCATCTAAACACAGCAAATCAATGGGTTTTGTAATAAAATCCTGAAAGCCTTTGCTTAAGAGTATGGCTCTGTTTCCGATGGTGGCGTTGGCGGTCAACGCGATAATCGGGATATCGCGCGCGTAATCCGTTCCGATTTCGCGAATTTTTTGTACGGCCTCCACCCCGTTCATCACGGGCATCATATGATCCATGAATATGGCGTCATACCGGCCCTCCTGGGTGCGTATGGCTTCTATGGACTGCTGAGCGCTTTCCACACAGTCAATCCACATATGATATGGCTTTAAAAGGCCCCTGGTTACCATGCGATTGGTCGCGTCGTCATCCACGACGAGCACCCGCGCGTTTGGCAGGCTGACATGCGACAAATGCGCGGTTCTTTCACGGTTACTGTCGGCGTAACGCAGCTGCTTTAAGTTGTCGACGACCTCGGGCCCTATCACCGCGTCGGAGACGAAATCCTGCATAATCTTCACCGTGAAGACACTTCCCTTTCCGTATTCACTTTCCACGTTGATGGTGCCCTCCATCATCTCCACCAGCCGCTGCGTGATAGGAAGCCCCAGGCCGGTTCCCTCAATGGTGCGGTTCGCCTCCAAATCCAATTGGGCATAATCGAAAAACAACAGTTCCTTATCTTCCGGTTTGATACCCCTGCCGGTATCGCTGACCTTGATGGTAAGCAAAACCTTATCTCCCCTGGGGCGGCTGCAAATGTAAAGCATGACCGTGCCGGAATCGGTATATTTGATGGCGTTTGATAACAGATTGTTTATTATTTGCTTCACCCTAAGTTCATCCCCGCGCAGCCGGACAAATGTTTTTTCGCACATATCCAGCTTGAAGCGGATAGGTTTATCGGCAATTTGGAGAATGTTCTGCGTAATCGTATCATGAATCAAGCTCGGCATATCGTACTCCACGGGCACCAACTCCAGTTTCCCGGCCTCAATTTTAGACACATCTAAAATATCATTGACAATACCCAGGAGGGATGTACCCGCGTGATATACCTTTTCCGTATTATGTTTGACTTCATCGCTTAACGTATCCTCTTCAAGGGTCATCAAGGACAGGCCGATGATGGCGTTGAGCTGCGTACGCATTTCATGGCTCATATTGGCTAAGAAATGACTTTTGGCGCTGCTCGCTTTTTGAGTCATGATCAGGGCGTCTTTTAAATCGGATTGAAGCTTATGCATTCCGGTAACATCGTCAATGCAGCCTACCACGCCGGAGACATGGTTCTTTTCATCCTGGATGGGCGTCGTTTTTATTCTGATGATCTTGCCGTACGCCTCAAAAGACCAATCCTGCGGGCCTTCAAGCATTGTTTTATCCAATTTTTCTTTGATATGCCTGTATTCCTCTTTTTTAAACGCCTCATCCAGCGACCTGTTTTCCATAAAAAGGTCCTTGTCATGGATTTCCTGCAGGAGCAGGCCGTCAAACAGATTAATTTGATAGTCTTTGTTTACGGCGCAAATGATTCCCGGATAATTTGATACAACGGCCTTCAGCCTTGCAGCCAGATTCCTGCTTTCAATGGCTTGTTCGTAGCGCTCCAAGGCACTGACCATCATCATGACGCCCGATTGCAAAATGCTCACTTCATCATCGGAAAAATACCTTTCGTTCCTGCAATCGGAAAAACTGGCAAGCCCCCATAAGCCATGACTAATAAAGATGGGCATAACCAGCACGGATTTAATGGCGATGCGGCTGAAAAAAGCCTGTAAGTTTGGTGATAAACTTCTAAGCGGCCCGTTAATGTAGTCACCCTTCGGGAACCTGACAGCCCACTCCTCATCAAAGCTGAAGGGAACCTTCGTGCCTATACCAATATGGGTGCCTTGCTGCCCTAAATGATTGACCCACGCGAACTGGTAAACGAAATACATGACATCGTCAATGGATACATTCTTCATGATATAGACCCGATCGGCATCTACGCATTGACCCAGTAATTTCATGCCTTCCAGAATAGAACTTTCGAAGGTTTCGTCATGCTCTGCGGACAGAAGCACCCTTGCCGCATTATTGACCGCGCTAATGAGCGTCTCCCGCTCGCTTTCCATACTTTTTGTTTTTAAAACGGCGTTTTCATTCACTTCACGGTGTTCCATCGGAATCATGCTTGTCACCTCTTTTTTTGTACCTTTACGAGTGCTCCAGCACATATTAGTAACACCCTGACAGCGTGAATTGTTTTTGAACTTTCTCAAGCACTTCGGCGGCGTTTATCGGCTTGAATATATAGTCGGATGCCCCGGACGCCAAACCTTTTTCCATGCTGCCGCTTTCCGCCAGACCGGAGATAAATATAACGGGAATGTGTTTACAATTCTCCATTGACTTAAGCTGCCCAATGACCTCATAACCGGTCATCCCGGGTAAAATGATATCCAGGAGTATTAAATCCGGTATAAACTCACCGGCAATATCAAGCCCCGTGCGCCCGTCCTGCGCCATGTAAACCGTATAATCACGACGCAAGATATGATATAGCACATGTAAATTTGACGTTTCGTCATCCACTATTAAAATGCGCTTTTTTTCCGTATTCTCCGTCATGCCAACACCCCTTCGGAAACCAATGCTAAGTGCCCTCTAACTCCCGCATGAGCGTCTCAAACGCTCCGAGCGCTTCGGGCCTGAAGCGAAACGCTTCCATGTACTCCACGAGCTTTTCACTTCCGCGCATTCGTTTTAACTCGTCAATAAAGTCCAGGCATTCCGGGTTGCCGCTTTTTAGCAATGGTTTTAATTTATCCAGTATCGCGAGCGACGCTTGAAGGCCCATCAAACCGTTTGAACTCTCTTTAAGCGGCACAGATTCCGCCAACGGGATAAACGTATCAAACGCGGCGAGCGCGGCGGTCAGTTCGTTGTTAAGCGTGCGCATTTGTTCGTCCATTACCGCGTTAACACCACCCGTGAGCGCGGATTCGACCGCTTGCGCGGCTTTGCTTAGCTCCTGTTTTTCCACAAGCGATGCGCTGTTTTTCAAATTATGCGCAAGCCGATGCGCCAACGTCATATCTCCTGCCGACAGCGCGGCCGTGATTTGCGCATAACGCGTTTGGTTTTCCTTTAGAAAGGTGGTAACCAACTGCTTTTTAAGCTCCTCGTCGAGCTCCATCGCATAGCCGTTTTGCTGAACCGCGTCAATCGGTACGAGATGCCTTAGTAAGCACCGCCATAGTTCCTGTGTGGTAAACGGCTTGGCAAGGTAATCGATCATGCCGCTCTCTTTATATAAGTTTAGGTCATCCGTCATAATATTTGCGGTCGTGGCAATCACCGGCGCTCCCGTGTCCAGTTCAATAATTAACGGTACGGCTTCCAGGCCATCCATGACAGGCATATGAATATCCATAAGAATGATATCATACGGCTTTAAACCCGCCTCCTTACGGCTGCGCACCCTATCCACGCCTATCTTTCCGTTATTCGCCATTTCAACATTAAGCCCGACTCTTTGCAAATGCTCGAAGATGACACGCTGGTTCATCACATTGTCTTCACACACCAATACGGTGCCTTCGAACATCGGTTTTTCCAGTTCGACAAACACCGTTTGAAACGGTTCCGTATCCAGTGTTTCCATGGTATCGAATGTCAACTCGAAACTGAACTTACTGCCGACCTTCACGGTGCTTTCCACGCTAAGATGCCCGCCCATTAACTCTACCAGGTTCTTCGTGATAGACAGACCCAGCCCGGTGCCGCCGTGTTTACGCGTCGTACTGCCGTCAGCTTGCGTGAAAGGTTTAAAAATATCTTCGATTTGCTGCGCTGTCATGCCAATTCCACTGTCCCGCACCTCAAAACAGACCGTGCAGGTGTCCTCATCCATGTTCGTAATAAACGAGGAGAGTTTTACAGCGCCGATATTCGAAAATTTAATGGCATTGGACAGGAGGTTTATCAGTATTTGGTGAATACGCGTCGGATCACCCAGCAGTTTTTTACCGATGACCGGTTCCGCGTAGAAATGCAAAATGAGCCCCTTTTCGATGGCTTTAGGCAGAATAAGCGTCTGACAATGAACGAAAATATCGTGCAGATCCAGAGGAACGTTTTCCAGCACCATTTTATTGGCTTCAATTTTTGACATATCTAAGATGTCATTGATGATGGTTAACAGCCAGTTGGAGTTTTTTATGATGTTCTCAAGGTATTCTTTGGTCTCCGGCGTGATGTTTCCATCCATTGCCAGTTCTGAAAACCCGATGATGCTGTTCATCGGTGTGCGAATCTCATGGCTCAAATTGGCAATAAAGGCAGACTTGGCCGTGCTGGCATAATTGGCTTCCAACAGAGCCGCTTCCAATTGATTGGCAGTCGCCTGAAGGCTTTGCGTCATGGCGTTGATATTAATGGCATTGACCATCATGAGGCTGGCGGAATGCAGAATGTTTATTTCATCCTCCGTAAACATCCGTTCTTCCATACAGGCGTCGATGCCGAACAAGCCCCAGAATTCATCGTGTAAAAACAAAGGCATGAGTACCATGGACTTCACATGATGGCAGCTTAAAAAGTTTTGTTCTTGCAGGGAAAGTACGGCGAACTGGTTACAGATACTCTCGCCTTTAATAAATTTGTCCCGCCATTCCGGCGCGATGCTGTAGCGGTATATTACCTCGTTACTGGGAGGCGCTTTATGACTGCCCGCTTCGGATAACCATACGTGCTTTTGAACGGCGCATAACTCGCCGTCTATCATTTCATTTTGTAAGATATGAACGCGGTCGACGTTTAATAACTGCCCCATCAAGCCCATGCCGGACTTTAAAGAAGCCGTAAAATCCATACCGCTGTTCTCTGAAAGCATGACGGACGCCACGTTGTTTACAGTGCTTATCAGGCGATCTCTTTTTTTAATTTGCTCGACATGCTTTTTATCGGTGAACCTGTTCAGGAGCAGGCTTAAAATTAAACCCGCTCCGACAAACGCTAATATGATAAGCACCGCGGCGTATTGCAAGTCCGATTCCCATATAGAAGAAGCCATGCCGTTGTTTGAAGGTTGTTGCTCGGCGGAAAAGAGAACCGGCAACGCCGCCCGCGCCGTGCCCGGCAGCAGCACAAGGCACCCAATCGCGAGCCCTATACCGCACAGGCGCGCGATGATGCCTTTTTTATTACTGCCTGCAGCCGAATCATTCCTTCTGATAATGCGCGCCATAAACCTGTTTATACCCGCTTTCTTTTCACACTGACCGAGAGATGGGGCATATGTATGAATACCGGAAGATTCGTTACATTATAATAGAGCGGCGCAGATTATTCAACAATTTTTTAATAAAATTACTCATTAATTACTCATTTTTTCGTAATGTTTCAGTGCATATGTAACCAAAGCCCCTGCCGGTTTTCCCTGCGTTATGGCTGTTAATGACACGTTTATCACTCATCATTTTTATGGAGCGGTTTTATTGATGCCATGAAAAGAGCCCTCGTTCGTCATGAACAAGAGCTCGTCATTTTGATACGCTTTACCGCGGGCATTCCCGTAAAAAGGGTTAAAAAGCCTCCCTTAACACACCCAACACCACATACCGCGCGTTATCAAACTCATACGAGCAAGTGGACAACGCGATGAACCTATCGCCCGGCTCTGCCTGAACATTGCTTTTAAAGGTGGTTCCCCGTTCGGCAAAGGCCAGAAAAGAATCCAGGTTGTCCGCGTACATAAACGCCCGTTCCCGCCACTGCCCCATGGCGATGACGCAGCCGTAGATAAGGTCAATTCTGTAATTGTTATCAGGCCCGTACAGGTACATATAGGGATTCTGTTCATAATAGTTTTGGTCTTTATAGTTAACCAGCCCGCCGAACATCCTGCCGGAACGCATATGATGCCCGTGAATGACCGTCAGTCTTTCGGAAAAATCCGGAGCGGTCGCGTAATCGATAAAGAGGGAACCATTCGCGTTCTTCGTACCGTCCGGTAAATGGTACAGATAATAACTGTAATCATCCGCTTTCATGACAGGATAGTCTATCACGGAACCCGGTAAATACAGCCAAGCCACGGCATCCTCGTTCATACTTTTCAACGCGTGAAAATTGATATCCAGCATGGGAACATGCACCCGTTCCCTAACGGACGCAAGGCTTCCGCTACCGGCGGAATCAGCGCTCATGTTACCTATTAAGGGAAACCCTTCCATCCCTGCCTGTGTTTCCTGAACGTTTAAATCCGGCGCCGTTTTTTGCGCGACGGGCGGTGTTGGGTAAGTGACAGCATTGCGCGCGGGGCCGCGAACCTGTTGGATGATATGCTCATAACTCCTGTCGCTGTCTTGATTAATGCGCTCGGCGATGTACAGCCTTGTTCCCGTAAAGGCCATGACGGCCAGGGAGAGGAGCAACACCGTAACGGCGATTACCTTTTTAATTCGATACTTTTCCATTAACATTTTACAGAATCCTTCTAATGGTTTTTTTGTGTTTTCTGGACAAGGCCAGATAGACGCCTGCACACGCCATGAGGATGCTTCCCGCCGCGAAGAGAATGATATAGGTCAGAGTGTTAAACTCATCTCCGGTTTTAGGGCTGCCGCCACCTTTTCCGCCCGGGCCGCCATTACCGCCTCCTCCGCCGTTATTATCGCCCGCTTTATAAACATTGATAAAGTCCAGGGAGGAAACGCGTTTATTCGCGCTGTTTGTGATGGCCCTTGTCAGCATGAGTTGGCCGTTTTCCGCCTTGACCGTATCGGTTATGGTATAGACTGACGTATCGTATGTATAATGGCTTTCTCCCGTATTGACTTCCGCAACCGTATAATAATAAACGCCCTCTTTATCATAGCTCCATGAACCGAATGTGCCGGATCCCGTGCCGTTTATCACTAAGGTCGCCGTACCGGAGACAGCGCCCGGCGGCATCGGCTGGCCCGCTTCTTTTGCCTTGAGGGTAAAGGTAAAGTCACTTGGATGGGCGGGGTCTCCCGTCACACTTTTCTTAACAGGGGGGCTGGTCATTCGGTCCGGATTCGTTGGATCAATCCGGTATTTGTTTTCAAAGACAATATCGGATACTTTCATGCCCGCGGCGTTATATACGATGACCTCCGTATGCAGCGCGTTATCCACGCGCACTTCCAGGTTGTAAACCTGCTTATCGTAAATATAGCCGGCCTTTTCCTGGGTCATTATCTGACCTATTTGATAACGGTAGATTCCCTGTTTGGTAAAGATAATCGGGCCAATGCCAGTGGATGTATTGCCCGTCAGCGTGAAGTTATACCCTTGCACCCCGCTGCCGCCCGGCATCGGGTTTGCCGCGTCCACCGCTTTGAGCCTGTAGGTAAAGACAGACGAGGCCGACGTTAAGGAGGTGGTATAGACCTGTCTTACCGTGAGGCTGAGCGGGCTTCCCGCCGCGAACACAGCCGGCGGCGCCATGAACGTTAACACAAGCAATGCGGCTGCGCATAACCTCCCCTTTCCGCTCTTTTTAAATAACCTCATCATGATCATGTCCCCCTCCTGTCATTATTTGTTTTCTGCCGCGAACGCGTTTCACACTGATGATGAAGACGAGTAAAGCCACGGTGATTAACGCTTCATACGTCAGCCACACCGGCAGCGCGATGCGCGGCTGCCCCGTTTGGCTGTCTATGCCGTACAGCGTCCGTACGCTTGATTCAGAAAAAAAGGTGTCCTCATATACCGCGTCCACTATTCTGCCTGCCAATATATCCCGCCCATTTGTCGAGCTTGCCGAGCAGGTGCTCAGCAGGATGATATGGTCCTGTATGGTAACGCCGATGTCTCTTTTATGAACGGCTAACTCAAGCAGATTGTCCAGATATGCCTGATGCTCCTTGTCAGGAACATTGGGCGTAAAAACGCTTGCGTCATACGCGTCTGTGTGTACAAAGGCGAAAAATTCAATGCCGTGGTCTTTTCCGCCAAAATAAATGTTGCCGTACATGCGGCTGCTGAACATGTCGGCTTGGGCAAACTCCCCAATTTGGCCGAACATCGCCTGGTGTGCCATGTGATGCCCGTAGATGATATGGTTAAAATCAGAAAAATCACGGCAGTTATATGTATCCAGAAAAATGCTTCCGGACAGCATGTACTGTCCCTCGGCGTTTGTGTTAACATATTTCATGTTGTCAGGCCCCTGTGTTACCGGATAGTCGATATGTGTTCCGTAAACGGTAAGCCATGCGATTACCTCAGGATTAATGGTTCTTAACTCTTCGAACGATTTGCCCTCATTCATCTCGGTAGGCTTGTATACCGTGTATTGGGAGCTGTCCGCCGCCCGATAAAGTTGGCCGGAGTCCCACAGGCTGTACCCGGCGAAGATGACCATAAGTACGATTGCCGCCAGCACGGCCCAATTTACCGCGCCGTTAACCAGACGGACAACATACACGCCGATCTTATTTGCCTGCACAACCATTCGGGACTCCCTCCTTTACTTAGCCGTTTCGCTGCCCGGCGGAAAAATGTTTGATAACCGGTTTGTTTGCTGTCCGGCGATTCTGTTATAGAATCGCCGGACTGTTTCCTTATGTGTTTACGCCTTTTTCGCCGCATGGTGGGCGCGGGACTTGATAACTACGTAGCCAACAAGGGCTAACACGGCCAGAACGCCTATGGCAATGTAAGGCAGGTCATCCACGGCGATGCCGGTGGGGGTAACATCCTTGTAGGTGTTGATAAAATCAGCCCTATTCGTTCCCGTACCAAGATACACGGGATCCGGGAACGCCAAATCGGTGTTTGGTGTTTTAGAATCTACAATCGTAGGGCCTTTGCCATTGACCGTCAGCTGATAGCTGGGCGTATAATCCGCCATCGCGTTTTCCTTTACAATAACCCTCGCGCCGACCGGCATGTCGGGGAAGGACAACCACTCGTCATGCCTTAAATTAATGGTTAACGAACTGCTGTTATTGGACTGGTTAATGGTAAATTCGATGTATTGCCTTCCGTTTGCATCTATCTTTACCGAAGCGGCAGCATAGTTAGCGGGGAGAATGGCTTGAGGGGTAAGGTTAGCCCCGCGCATGAGGTATGCCCTGTAGACGGTATCCTGTGTGGCAATGCTGGGCCTGGTAAGGGTGATAGTGAAGGGGAAGTATAAGTCCGTCTGGTTTGAGGATAAGCCTTCGACAATTTTCTTTAAGTAGAACGCGCCGTTGCCCGGATTGGTAGGCACTTCCGGATCATCAGGATCCGGATCAACGGGGCCGCCCTGATATTTAAAGTACTTGTTAAGGAATGCCATATCCGAATATTTGCCTTCCACCCCTTCTCCGGGTGTCGGATCCACTTTATATTCTTTTTCTTCACCGTCTTCTTCGGTTATAATTAAATACGCGACGATGTAGCGAATATATAGTGTTCCGTCAGTATGTGTATCCACATATACCTCGATATCGTATTTTTCCCGGGCATAGAATATCTTTTCATGGTACATGTCGAAGTTGGGAGTTTGTGTATGCGATTGATTTTCCACCACATGATACCTGTACACGCCGGCTTGCGGCCATTTAGCACCCGCGAAAAGGCTTTCACTTTCCTTGGTATATACATTGGTATCGCCATTCTCTGTCTCGTAAGTATCGGTGGTGACAAAGGCCACGGTTTTTGTGCCTATGGCAGGCATCTTGTCCATATCCGTTGTATTACCGTCCAAATTAACCTTTGTAATGACGAACTCAAACTTGATTGAATCCGGGATCGGCGTGCCGAAGGGCACTTTCAGAATCTTGGTGAGAGCGGCTTGCGCATCTTTATCGGGGCTGCCTATTGACACCTTGTCGAGGCTGTCGGCAAATACCGGAAGCGCCATGCCCAGACACAGTGTCAGCGCCAGCGTCATGCACGCGATGGTCTTGAAGCATTTCATTTTAGTCATGGTTTTGTTTCTCCTTTTCTTATATTTAGGTGTCCATCTATCTTCACACGGGTACGCGCACCGGGCAGCCTGGCCGCGTCGCCCGTGATAATGCCCCTACAGCATCCGTCAAACTTATATTCCGCGGCGGCGGATGACCGCGATGACTTTTCCCAGAGTGTCCTGAATGCGTACGCAGCCATATATCCGGCTGTCCGTCGAACCGATTCTGCTATCGCCCAACACAAACACCTCTCCTTCGGGTACCATCAGGGGGAAATCCACGCCTTCCTGATAGCGTTCGGTTTTTTGGTAGACGCCGGATTCTTGCTGAGGCGCTCCGTTTACCAAAAGGCCGCCATCGATGATATCCACCCAGTCACCGGCCGTGGCTACCACCCGGCGTACATGCGTACGGCCTTGAAACGCCAGCGCCACCACGTCTTGAGAATGGTAACCATAGTGGTTATTACGGTAGAAGATGACCAGGTCGCCGTCTTTAATGGCCGGCGACATGGAGGGTTCTTGGTAGCGCACGATGCCAAACAGAAAGGTAAAGATTATCAGCAGGGTTGCGACAATGGCCGCTAATTTAACCAGAAGCATTAACAACTCCCTTAACGCGGACGCATTCGCGCGTTGCAAAGAAGGCTGCGCCGATACGGCTGCATATGCTGCCTGACGTCCGGCAACCGTTCTTAGCATTCCCGGCTTGTAGATTCCGCTCATCCGTACCGCACCTCCTCTCCATGTCCTCTTTTATTGTAGCTGTTGAAAAATCGCCAACCACACCCCGTTTGTATAAAAAAGCGTATGAAACCGATTGGTTTCATACGCTTGGGTCGCCTTGCGCGGCAGGGTGTTTTTACCCGCCGCTCGCGATGGTGTACACTATGACTTCATGTGGCTTACCGGGTTTGGCTATAATGCGTTGGATACGCCAACGATCTATAGTTCGTCTTCTATCAGCAGCGCGCTTTCATCAAATTCTTCTTCCGTCTCTACCGGCAAACCCTGTTCCGGCACCATTTTTAGGTTGTCCAGAAATGCGCCGCGGATTAGCGCGTCAATTTCGCTGTAGACATCCGGATTGTCCTGTAAGAACTTGCGCGCGCTTTCGCGTCCCTGACCGATACGCTGATCCTGATAGGAGAACCAAGCGCCGGATTTCTTGATGATATCCCTCGCCACGGCCATATCCAGGAGAGTTCCTGCCTTGGAGATGCCTTCCCCGTAGATGATATCAAACTCTGAGATTTTAAACGGCGGAGCCACCTTGTTTTTGACCACCTTTACCTTCGTGCGGTTACCGATGATGTCCGTGCCGTTTTTAAGCTGCTCGCCGCGGCGTACATCCAGCCGAACGGACGCATAGAATTTTAACGCCTTACCGCCGGTGGTCGTTTCCGGATTGCCGTACATCACCCCCACTTTTTCACGCAGCTGGTTGATGAAAATGGCTACCGTGCTGGTACGGCTTAAAGCGCCGGTTAGTTTACGCAGCGCCTGGCTCATTAAACGCGCGTGGAGGCCTACAAAGCTTTCACCCATCTCCCCGTCGATTTCGGCCTTGGGCACGAGCGCGGCGACGGAGTCTATCACGATAACATCAATGGCTCCGGAACGAATCAGCGCTTCGGCTATTTCCAGCGCCTGCTCTCCGGTGTCCGGCTGTGATACGTATAGCTCGTCGATATTCACACCGAGCCGCTGCGCGTACGCGGGATCCAAGGCATGTTCCGCATCTACAAAGGCGGCGATTCCGCCGTTTTTTTGCGCTTCCGCGACGATATGCAGGGCGACGGTGGTTTTACCGGACGCTTCCGGCCCGTATATTTCCACCACGCGTCCGCGCGGTACACCGCCCACGCCCAGAGCGATATCCAAATCCAAACAACCCGTGGAAATGACGGCGATATTGGCGCTAACCGCCGTTTCATCCATTTTCATGACGGTTCCTTTTCCGTATTTCCTGTCGATTGCGCTCAGCGCCGCCTCAAGCGCCTTTAGCCTCTCTTCCGGTTCTTCCGCGCGGACCGCGACCGCCTTTGTTGCTGTGTCTTTTCTAGCCATTGTTGTGAACCGCCTTTCCTTACTCGTTCAAGGCCGATGCGTCGCCCTTGATTAACTCCATGCGAACCAAATTAAGCGCGTGCAAGCATGCCAGGGCACGAATATGCTGGCGTGAGCCGGTTAAACGGAGCGCCTTGGCATACGCGCGGCCGCGGACGGCTACCCCCGCGAAAACCTGCCCAACGGGAGTGTTTCGTTCATCGCTGTCCGGGCCCGCGCAGCCCGTGACAGAAACGGCGATATCCGTACCCGCGCGCAGCAGCGCGCCTTCCGCCATCTGAATGGCACAGGGCTCGGAAACCGCTCCGTAACGCGTCAGCGTTTCATGCCGTACACCCGTAAACGCTTCCTTCCGTTCATTCATATAGGTGATAAACCCACCGGCATACACACGTGAAGCGCCCGGTACGGAAACCAGCATGGAGGATAACATGCCGCCCGTGACGCTTTCGGCAACGGACAGGGTTTGATGCTTGTCGATGAGCAGCGCGATAACGGTTTTGGCCAGGGATCCGCCGTCCGTTTCCTCCACGGCGTACACCACATCACCCAGCCTATCACGTACCTTGCTGACCAAAGGCGCGAGCATGGCCGCGCCTTCGGACGGGCATGAACACAGCGCGGTGGCGCGCAGCATGACCTCACCGGGAGAACAGTAAGGCGATAGGGTGGGATTGGAACCCTGCGTCAGGTCTTTCACACGCGTTTCCGCCTCGCTTTCGCCCATGCCAAAGATACGGATATACCGGCTGACGAGGGCGGAACCGGAACGCTTTTGAAGATACGGCGCGACAGACGCGTCAAACATCGCCTCCAACTCTGCCGGAGGCCCCGGCAAGTGAATGACAATTTTACCCGCGCCAAAACGATCACAGGGTACAATAGCGCCCGGTGCCGTGCCGTTTTCATTAGGCAGAATGATACTGTCCTTGGTAAAGGCAGCCTGTACGATATTGCTTTCCGGCATGACGCGGTTCATACGACTGAAACGCTCTTTTAAACGCGCAAGCGCGTCTTCACGCACGACCAGCGGTTCTTCCAGAAGCTCGGCCAACACGCTTTTGGTGATATCATCTCCCGTGGGGCCCAATCCGCCGGAAGTGATAAGGACGTCCGCCCTGCCGAGTGCGGCCGCGTAGGTTTCCTTTAATCTGACGGGATTATCGCCCACCGTGGAACGCCGTTGATGGGTGACGCCCAGGGCACTGAGCCGGCGTGACAGGAACTGCGCGTTGGTATCCAGTACCTGCCCCATGAGCAATTCCGTTCCGATAGAGATGATTTCAGCGATCACGCGTCCGCCTCCCCTTTTTTGCCCGTAAAAAACGCGCTGTTCCTCATGAAATAGTCAATTCCCGATGCCAGTGTGGCCAAAACCGAAATGTATAACACCACCCGCGCGGGTATCGCCAGTACGGGCAGGAAACACGACGCCAACAGTCCAAAGACCGCCGCCATTTGTGTGACTGTTTTAACCTTACCGAAAATGCCCGCGGATATCACCGCACCGGCGTTAGACGCGACCAGGCGAAGAGAATCGACAGCCAGTTCCCGCAGCAGCACGATGATGACCGCCCATACGGGCAGCATACCCCGGAAAGACAACATGATGAAGGCGGATAGAATAAGGAATTTATCGGCTACGGGATCTAAAAAACAACCCAGTACCGTGATAATGTTTCGTTTACGCGCGATTCGGCCGTCCAGCCAGTCCGTCAGTGACGCCGCGAAAAAGATGATGAGCGCGGCTATATCATAGGGCGCTTGTCCCGCATAGAGGCAAGCCACCATCACCAGCGCTAAGCCCATACGTATCAAGGTGAGCCGATTGGGCAGGTTCATACAGCCACCCCTTGATAATCGTATGCGTCCGCGCCCGTCATGCGCACAGGCAGAAACGTGCCTGTTTGTAACACGCTTGAGCAAGTAAAGCGAATCAAGCCGTCACATTCCGGCGCTTCATGCGCGCTTCGGCCCGTATACATGCCATTTCCGTCCTGACCGGTAACCATTACCTTGCAAACACTGCCCACACGCTGTTGATTCGCGGCGAGCGCGATGGCGGCCTGTGTGCGCATGAGGATATCGAACCGCTCGCGCTTCACTTCTTCCGGAATCTGCCCGTCCATTTCGGCGGCATCCGTTCCTTCCTCCGGGCAGAACATAAACGCGCCCAGATGATTAAACGCCCGTTCCTTCACAAAGCGCAAAAGACCGTCAAAGTCCTGATCCGTTTCACCCGGGAAGCCCACCATAACGGTGGTACGCAACGCAAAACCCGCCTCCCGCGCCTTGTCCAGTATACGGCAAGATTGATCTATAGAACCTCTGCGGCGCATTTTTCGTAAGATTCGCTCTTGACTGTGCTGGAGAGGCATGTCTAAATATCCGCAAATATTATCATGATCCGCCATGACCCGCAGCAACCGTTCGTCCGTTCGGTCCGGGTAGCAGTATAACACGCGCAGCCACGCGACGCCCTGTATGGCCGCGGCCTTCTCCATCAGTTGGGGCAGCCGTGATTCGCCGTGACTATCCGTACCGTAACGGGTGGTATCCTGCGCGATAAGAATATGCTCGCGAACACCGGCTTGCGCCAGGGATGTCATTTCATTTAATATGGCTTCCTGCGGCCGCGAGCGGTACGCCCCCCTGATAAGCGGAATGGCGCAATAAGCGCATTGATTATCGCAGCCTTCGCCGATTTTATGGTAACAGGTGTAATCGGGCGTGGTCAGCACGCGTTCATGCTCCCAAAACACATCGGACGCGCGGCAATCCGATACGCGCTGCCCGTTGAGGGCTTCGCCGATCTTCCGTGTGAGTGTTTCATACCGATTAACACCCAACAAGATATCGATTTCCGGAATCTGCTGCATGAGCGCTTGCTCATACCGTTGGGCAAGGCAGCCGGTTACCACCAGCAGCCGTTCGGGATTCTTATTTTTTATGGCGGCCATTTCCATGATGGCGTCGATGGACTCCTCCTTGGCCGCCGGTATAAAACCGCAGGTGTTGACAAGCAGCACGGACGCCCGTACGGGGTTCTGTACAAAGGTATACCCCTCCTTGCGTAATAAGCCGAGCGCCCGCTCGGTATCCACGCGGTTTTTCGCACAACCCAGAGAGATAACGCCTACTGTCTTATCCGTACACCTGTCCGCCTTAATCTTTATAATGCGCCGCAGCGATCGCTTATTATTCTACCATATCGTATGAGGGATTGGAATCCTGCCGCCGGGATTGAGGGGTGGAGAGTGGAGAGACAAACCGTGCAATACGCGAAATACGCAAAAAGGGACACGATATGATGGCTCACGTCTTTGCGAGCCTTTAGCCGCGAGCTGTGTGAGCAGCGTGGCGGTCAGCGAAACAATCCAGTAAATCCCTGGATTGCCGCGCCGCCGAAGGCGGCTCGCAAAGACTAACCAAGGGTAATGCATTGCTGATACATACCAATACCTTTGTACACGTCTTCGCGAGCCACGTGAGTGGCGCGGCGATCCGGATTATGATATTTATAAATACGCTTTTTATACAGATTATTATGACAAGGTAAGGAACCCCGGATCGCCACGCTGCCGCTGGCAGCTCGCGATGACGTGCCGAGGGCAAAACGTTAAAGAAATATATAACACAATAGCACACGTCTTCACGAGCCACTTGAGTGGCGCGGCGATCCGGATTATGACATTTATAAATATGATTATTAATGAAGATTATTATGACAAGGTAAGGAACCCTGGATCGCCACGCTGCCGCTGGCAGCTCGCGAAGACGTGCCGAGGGCAAAACGTTAAAGAAATATATAACACCATAGCATACGTCTTCGCGAGCCACGTGAGTGGCGCGGCGATCCGGATTATGACATTTATAAATATGATTAT